>CANROQ010000122.1 GCA_947632295.1 uncultured Bacilli bacterium | reverse complement strand
CTTTAGCAGAAAAACGTGTAAGTGTTCTAATGGGAGATAACGTTGAACCGAGAAAAGAATGGATAGAAGAAAACGTAGAATTCTCACTAGAAGATAATTATAAAATTAATTAGAATTAAAAGGGTGTGTGAAGTATGTATGTAGATTTAATTATATTAATAGTATTTTTAGTACTAATAGTAGTTTATTCAAAAAGATTCCAAACTTATATTTTTGGACTTGGAATGACTGATATATTTTTTAGAATATTAGAATTTCTTAAAAACAATATTCCAATTAAAGGAATAAAAGGAGAACTTAGTAAATATGTTCCATCTTCTATTCCAAATATAATAAATAAGTATACGGATGGAACTATTAGTCTACTTCTTATTTGGGCTTACGTAATAGTAATGATAATATTCTTATATTTTATTGGAGTAATATTCTTTAAAAGAAAAAAAATATCTTAATAGTAATTTGTTTCTTTTTACGTCAAACACTAAAAAAATCTGTGGAAACCCTTGATTTTTCGGGGGGGGATGTTTATGTATACGTATACATAAAGCTCCTTATGTATACAAAATAGTTATGTATACATTTATAAAAAAGCCCTTTAAATATGGACTTTTTTAATTTTTTTGTATACATATGCCAGGAGTAGTTTTAAATATTATTATGAAGCCATGACTCTAAATCTTCTTTTTCTTTTTTACTTCTGGATACCCGTATTTTTAATTTTTTACTAGTTTTAATTAATGCTTCCTCTTGTTTTTTCTTGGAAACATGCGCATATTTTTCAGTAGAGTCAAGCCATTTATGTCCTAAAAAATCTCTTATTACTATTAAATCTATTCCTGCGTCTAACATATGTGTAGCTTTACTATGACGAAGTATATGAGGAAATGCATTTGTCTTGAAATAAGTAGGATCTTCACAATTATTTTTTGCTTTTTCAAACACTCTTTTTATCATTTTATATATACCATCTCTTGTATATTTTTCATTTCTTAAATTACTAAATAAATATTCTTCATCATTAATATTATTTTCTTTTAAATATTGTTTTATTATTTTTGATGAATTCTCATCTAATAAAATTATTCTTTCCATTTTATTTTTTGTTTTTTCTATATGAATAGAAATGTTTTTGGTACTAGTATTAATATTTTTTCTTTTTAAATTACATAATTCACTTACTCTTAAAGCTCCATCATATAATATTGACATTACTGCTAAAAATTTAAGACCATTTTTTCTACTTAAATCAATCGATTTAAGTAGAAATGTTATTTCTTCTATTGAATAAAATTTTGGTAACTTATTTTCTTCTCTTAGTGGTTTCATATTTTTAATTTTTAAACATACTTCGAAATTACTTAAATTCTTAGTACTTAAAAAATTTATAAAACTTTTTATTGAAGCCATAATTACATTTATAGTTTTTTCGCTTAATTCCTTTTTTTCTTTTAACCATATTATAAATTCTTCTACTAATTCATATGATATCTTTGTTACTTCTAACTCTTCTATATTAATTTCTTTTATTTTTAAATATTCTATAAAATTTATAAATGCATATTTATATGTTAGTATTGTGTTGTGTGAAAAATTTCTCGATGTTGGTAAATAATCTTTAAAAAATAATTGTACATAATAACTAAATTTATTATTCATATTTATCCCTCATTTCTGGATAAATATTAGGATATTTTTTTGTAATTGTTTTTACAGCTTTCTTATATCTACTTTTGGTATATCTTAGATATCTCTCTGTACTTTCATAGCTTTTATGTCCTAAATAAAAATGTAAGTAATACAAAATCCATGTTTCGTTATATCCTTTATCATATAAATTATTAAATGTAGTAACTGCCATTGTATGACGCAGATCGTGAATTCTAAAACTGAAATCCAAGTTTTCTAATACATCTTTAAATTTTCTTTTTGCTTTATTATAACTTATCTTTTTTTTATCTATTTCAAATAAATACATATTATTTAAAATAGATATTTCCCCTAAATAAATATTTAAAATATCCACCATACTTTTAGATATTGGTAACTCTCTAGATACATTTTCTTTTGATTCTGATATGAAAATTCTCTTATTTTCTAAGGAAAAATCACTTGTTCTAATATTTAAAGCTTCACTTATTCTAAGTCCATTACTAAATATTAATCTATATAAAACTGGATATATATAATTCTCTGGATATTGTAAATTTTTACAATAATCATCTAATTTACTATAAAATTTTTTTAATTGATTATTAGTTAAAATAGTAGGTTTAAAATCTGAATAGTCATTAAAATATAATATTTCAAAATACATATTTTCATATCCTATTAAATGCATAAAATTATATAATTGTAATAATAAATGATAGTTTCTCTTTTTCGTTGAATAATTATTTTCATTTGTTATTAATATATCATAAATTATCTTTGTATCTTTTAAATCTTTAATACCTTTTTTTGATAAAGATTCATCTAGTTTTCTAAATAAATTTATGTTATTATATTTGTAGCCCAAACTTTTTTTATATTTTTGAAAATTTGGGATAATATCTTTGAAGGGTCCACTTAATTTTTCCATATTGGCACCTCCAAAGATATCTTTTTAAATTCTTCAAAATTTACTCTGGCATATAACTTTGTAGTATCTATTCCATCATGTCCTAGTATATCTGAAATTACATCTATACCATTTTTATGTTCTAATAATAACGTGGCTAAACTACTTCGCAAAGAATGAGGACCATGATGTCTTCTCCCGATATTTATATTTGATTTTTTTAAAAGTTTATTGACTATATAATATATACTATCTGATTTTATTTGCTTTCCAAATTTATTTAAAAATATATAATCACTATTTGATTTAACTCTCTCGTTTTTTAAATAATCTAGTAGAGCGTATCTAACTTCTTCAATCATTGGAAATTCATTAAGCTCATTATCTTTATTCTGTATAATTATAATTTTTTCATCATTCCAGTACAGATTCTCGTATTTTAGGTTCTGAATATCTTTTAATCTCATACCATATGTAATAAGTAATAAAAAAATTGCATAATCTCTTTTACCATTTTTATCTTTAATATTAATATTTTGTACTACCTGTTTTATTTCATTAAATGAATAATAACTAGGTAAAGTAGAAAATTTAGTATTTTTTATTATAGGAAATACATGCTTGCCATCAAATGAAATAATATTAATATTATATAAGTAATCTAGAAATAGTCTAATACAATTTGCGCGATTTTCTTTAGTTCTTGATGACAAATCAGAAATTGAATCCATATAATTATAAATTGATATAGGATCTATATCTTTAAGTGAAATATTTTTAGAATCTAAAA
>CANROQ010000121.1 GCA_947632295.1 uncultured Bacilli bacterium | reverse complement strand
GTATATATAATTTAAATCCTGAAAGATTTACTTTGTAGGTTGATGATTTTTTCGTATTTTCTACTTGAGATACTGAGTTAGAATTATCGCTTGGTTTTGTTTCTGATTGTGTTGTTTCATTTGATAATAATTCATCATTATTATTTTTATTTAAAGCAGATATAATAGCATACACTGTAAATCCTACGGCTATCATAATTGCAATAGCTATTACAATAATTACACAAATTTTAACTGTATTTCCGCTACTTTTATTATTTCCATTTTGTGCAACATTCATGTTAGGTTGTGCATTGTTTGGTACATTTGGTTGTTGATTTATAGGTCTTTCATAACTATAATTCATTCCACCGTTATTAATATTCGCATTATTTACAACAGTATTATTATTATAATTATTTCCTACTGTATTATTGCCAAAATTATTTGCTGCCATATTGTTATTAAAATTGTTTTCTGCAACTTTTTGAACTGGTGCTCCACAGTTTGGACAGAACACATCATCTTCTTTTAAAATAAATCCACATTTACTACAATTCATTCTTTTTTCCTCCATTTTATTCTAAATTTATTTTATGTTTATATCAAAATTTGTTAACTGATTTAATAATTCGTCTGTAATTTGATTTTCATTTCCGTCAATTATTATAGTCAAATATTTATTATTTTGCAACTCATAAAATAAAACTTTTTCATTAGTGTAGTATTCATATTTTTTTCCACTACTATCTGTATTAGTACTTAGTCTAGTATATCCTCTTTCATATAATTTGAATTTTTTATCATTAAGTATAATATCATCCATTTGAGTAAATTCTTTATATGTTCCTAAGTTTTTATTTATTGCACCATCTAATCCTTTTAATTCAGTTTCTATACTTGATACATTATTATTATAATTTACTTCATATTTTGGAATTTGCAATTCTTCAAAATAATCTGATTCATAATAATCTGATTCATAATTTCTTTCTTCATAAAGATTTGTTTCTCTATCAATTTCCTTAAAATTTTCTGGTAATCTTAATGTTATTTCTTCTGTTTGTTCATTTTTATAATCAGTAAATTTTTTCAATTTTCCTATTAATAATCCATCTTCTTTTTCTACATTAATATTACTTGCAATATTTTTAAAACTATTTATTTTTATCATTTTTACAAGTTCTTCTGGTATTCCTATACCTTCTGAAGATATTTTAACAATAAATATATGATTTTGATTTAGTTCAAATACAATTTGTACATTTTCAGTAATTTTATTATTAGTTAGGTAATTATTTTTATATACATAACTTAATGGATTATCTCCAAACTTATCTATTTTTTCATTTTCTTTATTATAATCATTCAAGTTATAATCATAGTATATATTAGGTGTATCTTCTCTATCTAAATATTCATACATATTTTTTGTAAATATACTTGTTTTCAATTCCAAGCTAGCACCTTCAGGAGCATTTTCAAATTCATAATAACCGTATCTAGTATCATAAGATGTAGATTTAAAATTGCCAGGGATTGAATATTCTACTAAATAATTTGCAAAAGCAATTTTATCGTTTACTGTATTTTCTAATAAATTGGATATGTCAGCTTGTTCAGTATAATTTATTTCCTCTGTTTCGAGATTAATATTTGTTTTTACGTCAAATTGTGTTTCTTTTAAGCTAAAATTAAATACAATATTGTTAACACTATCTAATAATATATCAAAATACTCATATGAAGCTTCATATGTAAGAATCACTACCTTATTTCCCTGTTTATACATATAAATTGTTGCTTGTCTATCATCAGCTTCAAACAATATTTTATAGCCATCTATATTTTGTTTTGTTATCTTTGATTCTTCTTTAGATATTAATTTATAATCTGGATTTTGTTCTTGTATATTATATAATATGCTATCAAATATTTCATCTACTGTATTGTATTGGGTTTCATCTTGTAATTCTTTTATTTTTATATTTAATTCACTTTTACTTTTTTTATGAAGTAAATCAATTTCAAAATTTTCTTTTTTTGCAATTTTCCATGTATTATCATATTGTAATGAATAATTATCCATGCTTATTTGTTTTATTGTATTTTTTTGATTTATTACTTCAAAAATTAAAAATATTGAAATGCCTATTACTACAAGTATTAATATTATTAATATACTTAATGCTACTTTTTTATTTTTTATTAAATTTTTTTTCATAATCTCACCATTACTATAATTAAATAATCAAATTCTTCCATAATTATTATTTGATTCATTTCATTTTCATAAATGACTTTCGAATCTGATGTAAATTTTTGTTCATAGCCTTTTTCTTTTAAATTATCTATATATTTTGTAGCAAATTGCATTGTATCTATAAAATCTTTAATATCATTTTTATATCTTAAACTTATAATACCATCTTTGTAAGAACCTTTAATTAATTTTAGATCAATCATTTCATCTGCATTCTCTACATTAGAATATTCTTTATATTTATCTTCAGGAATATTGTTTAATGTAGATTCATCATTATATTTTATATAGTAATTTTCTTTTAATTCTTTAAATGATATCGCCTTTACCTCTTCATAATTAATTTGTGTGAATTTATCATAATATTTCTTTAATGTATTACTTTTAGTTGCAAATGAAATACTACTATTAAAAACTTTTGAATTAATCATTCCTACTATCTTTCCTTCATTATTAAATAATGGACTTCCTTGTGCTTCTTTAGATATTGGTAAAGATGTTTGAATATTTTTATCTGTTGATATTACTATTCCTTTATTAGTAGTTAGACCTATTCCGTTTTTTGTATTTAATGTAATTACTGCATTTTCTTTTTCTACTGAATTTTCATCTTCAAATTTAATAAAATTTTCGTTTTTATTCTTTACTTTTAAGATTGCTATATCATTTTCAATATTAATAGTTACAATTCCATCTAGCTCATAAACATTTCCTAAACTATCGCTAATAGTAATTTTTTGTGCTTTCATTAATGATTGTTCAATATAATTATAAGTGGTCATTATCAAACCTTCATTTATAAAAAATCCATTAGCCGATGTTACTGTTCCTATATTAAATGTTGAATTTAAAAATACAATTTTTGATTTATTTTCTTCATAAATTTTATTTAATGTTTCCTCTGTTATTGCATCTGCTTCACTAAAATCATATAGATTTCTTAATTCTGAATTATAATCTGAATTTTGAGTTAATGAACCTATTTTTTCATCATTACTGTCTATGTAGTTTTGTATATCATCATTTGTTTCTCCATATAAGTAATATAGCTTATATTCATTATTTAATTTTTTAAAATAATAGTATATTGTCAAATCTGTTTGCATT
>CANROQ010000120.1 GCA_947632295.1 uncultured Bacilli bacterium | reverse complement strand
TTTAATTTTGTAAATATAATGTCGATTTTTGTCAACTATTCGCTTTTTAATTCAAATAATATATCTCGCAATTCAGTCGCTCTTTCAAAATCAAGATTTTTAGCGGCCTCTCGCATTTCTTTTTCAATTTTTGCAAGCATTGTTTGTTTTTCTTCTTTAGACATTTTTGTTACTTCAGCCTCTTTATTATCATCATTTATACTTATAACATCACGAATTTCTTTAATAATAGTTTTTGGTGTAATTCCATTTTCTATATTATATTCTTCTTGAATTTTTCTTCGTCTTTCCGTTTCAGCTATAGCAACTTGCATTGAATCACTAATGACATCTGCATACATTATGACATGACCGGCAGCATTTCTAGCAGCACGACCAATCGTTTGAATTAAACTACGTTCACTACGTAAAAATCCTTGTTTATCTGCATCCATTATCGCAATTAAACTAACTTCAGGAATATCAAGTCCTTCACGTAATAAATTGATACCTACTAAAACATCATATTTACCTAAACGTAAATCACGAATAATTTTCATTCTTTCTAAAGTTTTTATCTCACTATGTAAATAAGCTACCTTAATATCGATATTTTTTAAGTAAGTTGTTAATTCTTCAGCCATACGAATGGTCAATGTCGTAATTAATGTACGGTCACCTTTTTCAATTTGCTTATGTATTTCTTCAACTAAATTATCAATTTGACCTTCCGTTTTTCTCACTTCGATAGTTGGATCTAACAAACCAGTTGGACGAATTATTTGTTCAATGAAATGACCTTCGCATTTTTCTTTTTCATAATCACCAGGAGTTGCAGATACATAAATAATTTGATTAATTTTATTTTCAAATTCTTCAAAAATTAATGGTCGATTATCTAAGGCACTAGGAAGTCGAAAGCCATAGTCAACAAGGGCTATTTTCCTAGCGCGATCACCATTATACATACCTCTTATTTGGGGAATAGTTACATGTGATTCATCAATAATCATTAAAAATTCTTTTCCAAAAAAATCAATTAATGTTGTTGGTGTTGCCCCAGCTTCTTTAAGGGCTAAATGTCTAGAATAATTTTCAACTCCTCGACAAGTTCCAGTTTCGGCTAGCATTTCCATATCATAATTGGTTCTTTCCATCAATCTTTGATATTCCAATAATTTATTTTCATCTTTAAATTTTTGTAATTGTTGCTCTAATTCAATTTTAATGTTTTTGATTGCTAATTTTATTTTATCTTCACTCGTTACGAAATGGCTAGCTGGAAAAATAGAAATAGTTTTCTTATTATTTACCACAGCTCCAGTTAAAATATCAAATTCGGAAATTTTTTCAACTGTATCGCCAAAAAACTCAATTCTAATACCTTTACCATGTTGATTAATAGGAACGATTTCTAAAACGTCACCACGAACACGAAAAGTACCTCTTTTTAAATCAATATTATTTCTTTCATATAGCATATCAATTAATTTTTCTAAAACTTTATCACGGTCAATTTCTTCATCGACGGCAATAGTTAACATTTTATTTCTATATTCTTCAATTTCACCAATACCATATATACATGAGACTGACGATACAACAATAACATCATCATATTTTAATAGCGAAGAAGTTGCAGAATGACGCAATTCATCTATTTCATCATTTATTGAAGCATCTTTTTCAATATAAGTATCCGTTTTAGGAACATAGGCTTCTGGTTGATAATAATCATAGTAAGATACAAAGTATTCTACATGATTATCTGGGAAGATCTCTTTGAGTTCACCATATAATTGACCAGCTAGAGTTTTATTATGAGCTAAAACTAATGTAGGTTTATTAACTTCTTTTATGACATTAGCAATTGTGAATGTTTTTCCTGTACCCGTTGCACCAAGTAAAACCTGATGTTTCTTGCCTTCTTTAATGCCTTTAACTAATTCTTCAATAGCCTTCGGTTGATCGCCACTTGGCTTATAATTTGATACTAATTTGAACATAATGACCTCCTTATTATTGCTACTCTCAACCACAAAATTCGTGTCCATTTATTAAAAATTCGTGTCCATGTCAAATTTTTTGCTTTCAAAATCTAACTTTTTTGTTAGGACACGAATGACGGCCACAAATTTATCAAATAACATTAAATAACACTAAACAATATTAAATGAATTTCAATACTATATTTTATCACTATTTTATAAACAAAACAAGGAAACGACTGTATGTTTCCCTGTTATTATTTTTTGATTTTAGCAATTTTACTATAATAACATTTTTAACATAAATTTGTTTAAAATTATTCATAATAGGAGTACAAAACCATTACCTATTTCAAACATATTTATTTTAGAGATTTAAATCTTCTATTTTTACTTAATTTAATTATTGTATAAGTATTTGTAATTGCAGTCATTAAATCAAAAACTGTAGAAGAATATGATTTAATTGTTAAATCATATATAAACCATAATATCATAGTAAATATTACTAAACCTTTAAACTTTATTAAATTTTTAGTATTCATTAACCATAAATAAGTAATTGTACTTATAAGTGGTAACAGCCCAATCAATCCTAAATTATTAAATTTAATTGATAAAAATGTAGCCAGTACAGTTATTACTAATTTTTCTTTTAATCCTAATCTATCTTGATAGCACAAAATATTTCTAATGCAACTGAGTGCATTAATTATAGCTCCAACAATTCCACCAAGAACCATATTACTTACAACTAATAATCCTATTTGTATTGTCTGAACATATAAAATTTTTTTCTTTTGTTTTATTATACCTGAATACACCATTAATAAAGAGGCTATGAGTGCAATTATATTTCCAATTATAATACTAGTCATTACATCACCTTAATAATTGAGTTGAAAAAGTCATTGTAGATTTTATCTTTATTAATTACATTTAATGTTTGTTGTAAATTTGTCTCATTTAAGTAATTATTATATCTATTAATAGCTTTTTTAACATTCAATTAGTTATATTTTGTTATATAAATCGTCAACATTAACTCTAATGACAAAATTTTTTCTTACTTATATATTATACTATAAATTTGTTACTTTTTATAATTTAAATCAAAAAAATAAATAATTTTTTATGATGAAAATAAAAAGTTCATTTTTTAACACTTGTCCACATATTAACATTTTTTTCATCTCCTCTTTTCTTTAACGACAATTATTAGAACAAACTTTTATTAAGTTAGTATTTATATTTTTTCTTTTTTTCACACTAGCACAATAAAATATAAAAATGTTAGAATTTAGTTATTATTTTATAACTTCTTGATATTACGAATAAAGATAATTCAAAAAATATTTATCTTTCATCAGTTATAAAAAATATGCTTAAAAATATTTTATATATTTATTTCTAGAT
>CANROQ010000119.1 GCA_947632295.1 uncultured Bacilli bacterium | reverse complement strand
AAATGTAATGAAACAAATAATTTTTCAAATTATAAAAAATATATAAGTGATTATTGTGCTTATGAATGTCGCTATTTTTTATTAAAAAGGATTTAAAATGCAAAAAATAATTAAATTTTTGAACAAAAATAAATATATAATTTTATTAATAATAATATATATTTTATTTTTTATACAAATGCAAAATGTCTTTTATTATGCTGATGACTATTTTGTGTTATTAAATGATAAATTTGATGTTCGAGAATATGCATGGATGATGGATTGGTTTTACACTAGTTGGTCTGGAAGGTTACTTGGTCATTTTATAGTTTTAATAGTTTTAAATTTAGGTGGTATTTTTACATTTCGAATATTGAATACTATATTTCTTTTTTTTGTATGTTATTATTTAGCAAAAATTATTAATATTGAAAAAAGTTTTGATCAATTTAAAGTGACTTTTATTATTACTTTAATATTATTAGGTTTATATGTTAGAGTAAGTAATGAAATATTATATTGGGCTTATGGTTCTATTTTATATTTATGGGGTAGTTTACCGTTATTAGTTTTAATTTATTTTGTATTTGATTGTATAATTAATCATAAAAAAATGACTATAATTCGTTTGATTGTTAGTTGTATTTTGCTTCTTATTACAAGTTCAATCATGGAAAGTACATTAATATTTGGAATTGCATTATTATTTTTAATTTTTTTAGTATATAAAAAAGAGGCACTAAATAAGAGAAAATTGGGTATTATATTTATTTTTTCTATTGTAGTTTTGATATGTCTCTTTTTTATTCCAGGTAATATTAATAGATTAAATACTCAATTTATTAAAAATGATTCATTATATAGTTTTTTTTCTAAATTAAAAATTTATATTGAATTTATATATTTTAATGTTTCAATAATGCATTTGATAGTTATTTTATCAATTGTTTCATGTATTAATGTATTAAAAAAATCAAAATCAAAATTTAATATTATTTGTGCTTGCTTTTTAACCATTTTAAATATTTTATATGTTATTTTATATATAACACCTTTTTACTATTATTTTTATGGAAAATATAATTTTATTTTTATAATAATTGTTATATATATTTTATTGAATATATATATTCTTTTGGTTTCAAATAATACAAATAATAAAAAATATTATGTATTTTTAATTATTTCAGGAATTTTTTCTAGTTTAGTTTCAAATTTTTTAGTTTCTTATAATACAAATAGGTTTTATTATTTATTGTTTGCTGCTATAATTGTAGTTTTGATGTATGTTTATTTCAGCGAAAATAATGAGCAAAAATTATTAATTTTATTTTTATATACTATGTTTATCAATTTTTATTTAAGTTTTATTTTGTTAATAATTTTTGACTATTGTAAATTAGATTCTTCTAAAATAAAAAAATGTTTTATTTTAATATTTTTGTGTTATAATTTGTGTTATTTTGGAAATGTTATGTATCATTATTATTTAAATTCAAAATCAGTTACATATAATTATAACAAATTGTATAAGATTCGTGATTATGAAATGGCTAAAGAAAAAGGTCAAGATGTTAGTAATATTGATTTAACAAATATTGTTATTAATGAAAATAATATAGAACTTAAAAAAATTAAATATGAAGAGTATTCCTATCATACAGCAGATAACTATGATTATATGCTTGGATGGTTTGTTAATTATTTTAAAATTAAAGATTATAAAATTGTATGGGTAGATAGTTAATTACTTAAATTTGAATTTTTACATATAATTTATATTTAATAAAAAATTCAAACTATTTTTAGGTTTGAATTTTTTATTTTTTTTCTTATAATAATTTACTTATTATTTTATAAATGATATAATTATAAGGATTGGAGGATAGTTATGGAAATAAATGAATTAATTAGTATCTACAATAACTATTTGCTAAGAATTAAAGAATTATGGAGGTCACTTTGAACCAACTAAAAAAAAAGAAAAAATTTTATCTTTAGAAAATGAAATGAAAAAAGATAATTTTTGGGATGATAGAAATAATAGTGAAAAAGTCATTAACGAATTAAATTATTTAAAAAAACAATTAAATGATGTTCAAAGTTATCAATTAGAAATTGAAAATGATTTAGAAACTTTAGAATTATTAAAAACTGAATTTGATGAAGAATTATTAAATATGTTTAATGAACAAGTGGAGCGATTAGGTCAACAATTAGACCAATTAGAGACATCTTTATTATTAGATGGTAAATATGATAAAGATGACGCTATTTTAGAAATTCATAGTGGTGCTGGTGGTACTGAAGCTTGTGACTGGGCTATGATGCTTAAACGTATGTATCTTAGATGGTGTGATAATAAAGGTTATAAAGTCGAGTTAATCGATGAACAGTTAGGAGAAGAAGTTGGAATAAAAAGTTCTACTTTGCTAGTTCATGGTTTAAATAGTTATGGTTATTTGAAAGGTGAAAAAGGCGTACATCGTTTAATTAGAATTTCGCCATTTGATTCAAATTCTAGAAGACATACTTCATTTGCTTCTATTGATGTTACACCACTTTTTGATAATCAAGATATAAATATTGAAATAAATGAAAATGATATTAGAATAGATGTTTACCGTTCTAGTGGTTGCGGCGGACAAGGTGTAAATACAACCGATAGTGCTGTTAGAATTACGCACTTTCCAACGAAAATTGTCGTTACCTGTCAAAATGAAAGAAGTCAAATTCAAAATAAAGAAAAAGCTTTAGAAATTTTAAAAAATAAATTATATCAATTAGAGATAGAAAAACAACAAAGTGATATCCGTGAATTTAAAGGTGAATTACAAGATATAAATTTTGGTTCACAAATTAGAAGTTATATAATGCATCCCTATTCGATGGTAAAAGATCATAGAACTGGTACTGAAACAAGCAATGTTTTAAAGGTTTTAGATGGCGATATCGATGAGTTTATAACGGCTAATTTAAAAAGGAGAAGTTAAGATGTTATTTAGTAAAAAAAAGGAAGAAAATATATTAAAAATTATCTATGAACGTGGTCGCGTTAAACGTTATACCCAATTTATAATTGGTATTATTTTAACAGCCGTTGCATATAATTTATTTATGTTGCCAAGCCAAGTTGTTTATGGTGTTGGTGGTATAGGTGTCATGTTTAAAAAATTGTTTAATTTAGAGCCATCAGTTGTTATTTTGATTGGTTCAGTTATATTATTAATTTTAAGTTTTATTTTATTAGGAAAAGATAAGACAAAAAATTCGGTAGTTGGTTCGCTTCTTTATCCTGTGTTTGTTAGTTTAACTTCATGGGTACCAAAATATGTAGATTTAAAAGGAGCTGACCCAATTTTAATTGTTGTGTTTGGCGCTGTTATTATGGGATTTGGCTTAGGTTTAATTTTTAA
>CANROQ010000118.1 GCA_947632295.1 uncultured Bacilli bacterium | reverse complement strand
CATTTTAGTCAAATCAAAAAAAAATTTCTAATACATAAAAAGATTATTGAGCATTTTCAATAATCTCTATAATTTTTAAAAACTTGTTAGCGTTACAAGAAGCTCCACCAATTAAAAAACCATCAACATTTTTCAAATTTTTTAAAGTAGAAATATTTTCTTCATTAATACTTCCTCCATATAAGATAAATGGTAGTCCAGTTAAAAATTTACTGCAAATAGTTTTAATAAAATCAATGCAATCACTTATTTCTTTAGTTGTCGGTAATAAATTTGTTCCAACTGCCCAAACCGGTTCATAAGCAATTAAAACATTACTTAATTGTTTACTATTTAAGCCTCTTAATCCACTTATTATTTGCTGTTTTAAAATTTTATCAGTTTTAAGCATTTCTCTTTGTTCTAAAGTTTCTCCAATACAAAAAATTACTTTAATTTTATTTTCTAAACATTTTTTCACTTTTTTATTTATAATTAAATCGTCTTCACCCATTTTTCTTCTATCACTATGTCCAATTATAGCGTATTTAATTCCCATACTTTTGGCTTGTAAAGGTGACACTTCACCAGTAAATGGTCCATTATTTTCATAATATACATTTTGGATACCAACATCATAACTATGATTAAGAAAATAAGGTATATAAATATCACTAGGACAAATGATGACATTAGAACAAAACATCGTATCATTCATAATTTTTAAATATTCTTTTACTTCTTGAGCAGTCATATTCATTTTTAAATTAGCAATTATATATTTATTTATCATGCAATCCTCTTTTAACGACATTTTTTAGACGACTAAAGAAGCGACGATCATTACTACTACGACTTGAAATAGCTAATTTATAAACATCTAACACTCTTTCAGCAAAATATTTTGGTGAATAACGATCAGCACTAATTCTGGCTTGTTTACTCATTTGTTTTAATTTATTTGGATTATTCAATAATTCTTCAACTTGTTTTTTATACTGTTTTTTATTTTTAAATAAATAACCATTTAAATCATCGACAACCATTGATATAAAACTTGGATCATCTGCCGCTAAAACAGGTAGTGAAGCTGCATGGGCTTCCATAACTGTAAGTCCTTGTGTTTCTGTTCGCGAAGCGGTTGCAAAAATAGTTCCTAATTGATAATAAAGAGGAATATCATCATAAGGGACTTTGGCCGTAAATATAACATTATTATCTAATTTTAATTTCTTAACTAATTTTTTATAATTATCGAAATCTGGTCCATCGCCAACTAATAATAATTTACATTTTTTATTTAATTTAACAAAATATTCTTGACTTTCAATTAATAAGTCAACACTTTTTTCTTTACCTAATCTTCCGACAAATAATATGACAAAATCATTTTTATCAATATTGTATTTTTTTCTTAAAACTTTAATTTTTTCTTCTGAACAATTTTTTGGTTCAAAGCGTTCAATTTCAATTCCAGTTGGAATAATATGAACATTACGATCAAATTTATATTTTTCTTTAAACAATTTATAAGTTTTTTCGGTAGGTACAATTAATTCAGTTGCTGTTTTATCACAATAAAATTTGGTTAAATATTCAACTATTTTTTTACTTGTACCATTAAAATATCCTTTAGTTATATAATGCACATAATCTTCATACATCGTATGATAAGTATGAACTAAAGGAATATCAAATTGTTTAGCAATAATACGGGCGAATGTTCCCACACCAAATTCCGTTTGCGAATGAATAATATCTAAATTCCATTTTTTTATTTTATCGATGGCTCTAAGTGGATAAATACCCGTTAGACGATAATCGTAAATGCCAATAGGGATACCGGGAATACGAATAATTTTGTTTTCATTTTCATACTTATAAGATAATTTTTCGGCATTAACTGTTACGACAAATACTTCATGACCTTTTTTTTCTAAAGCATTTTGTAACATTATAATACTTGTTGAAACACCATTAATATATGGTGGATAACTATCTGTAAAAATTCCTATTCGCATATAACATCTTTTTTCCTTTCTTTAATATTTAAAGCAATGCCACCAATAATAATTCCCATATAGAAAGTTATAAAACGCCACAATAGCATTAAAGCACGTAATTTGGCATTATTTACTATAAATACTCCAAAAAAATTGATAAAACCGTATTCGATACCACCAGTTCCTCCAGGTAGAGGCACAAATGAACCTATAAGCATAACATAAGCTGACGCAATTATGGCTTGTAACATATCAAAACTTGTAAAATCACCCATACTATATAAAATCCATAAAGGTACGACATATAGACAAATTAAACCCAAAAAACTATATAAAATATTTAAAATAAAATCTTTTTTATTGGCTATTAATATTTTGGCTCCACTATGAAAATTATTTATATAACTATTCCAATCATTTAAAACTTTATCACGATTTTTAACAATTTTAAAAAATGTTAAAATATTGATTCCTAATTTAACTAAAAATTGATTAGATTTTTTACCAAACGCAATAATAAATAAAATAATAATAACAATTGTATTAATGGAAAAACCGATAATTACTAATTTACTAAGTAAACTATTATAGGGAAAAATATTTAAAATATGGTTAAAAACTATTGCCAGTATTCCTAAAATAACTAAAGCGATTTGATAGACGACAAATTCTTCAATTGTAACATTTGTAGCGTTACTAATACTTAAGCCTCTTTTTTTCAAAGAATAAATTTGAAAAGGTTGCCCACCACTTGAAAAAGGAGTAACTGCATTAAAAAATTGTGTTATAGCCTGTGTTCTAAAGGCTGATTTAAATCGATAATTGTCTTTGAATTTTCTAGTGAAATTATATAATACTAATGATTTAAAAAACCAGTATAACATCGAAAATAAAAAAGCGACTAGAAGTAAAAATATGTTAACTGATAATATTTGTGAAATAATATTTGAAAAATCATCTTTTAATAAAAAATATAAAACAAAGATAGTCAATAAAAAAAGGATAAAAAAACTTAAAAGATTTTTTAATCTTGGATGTTTCTTCATATTTTTATCCCTCTTCTCTAAATATCAGTTATAACACTAATCCCAGGTAAATCTTTTCCTTCTAATAATTCTAATGTAGCCCCACCACCTGTTGAAATATGCGTAAATTTATCTTTATAACCGAAATTTATAACACTAGATGCAGTATCACCACCACCAACAATAGTAACTGCGTTTAATTTAGATAGTATTTCACATAATTGTTTTGTTCCATTTGCAAAACGCTTTAATTCGGAATAACCAATAGGACCATTCCAAATAATTGTTTTACTATTTTGAAGATATTTATTAAATAACTCGATTGTTTTTGGCCCAATATCTAAAGCAATATCATAGTCTAAAATATCATTAGATGCAGCTTCACGTGTTTTAGCCATTTCACTAATTTCTGAAGCTACAATATTATCGACAGGTAAAATAATCTTACTAGC
>CANROQ010000117.1 GCA_947632295.1 uncultured Bacilli bacterium | reverse complement strand
CTTATTAAAACAATTTGACCAAATGAAAATAATGATGAAACAATTTAAAAATGGCAATTTTAAAATGCCAAATTTAAAATAAAAATTAATTTTATAAGGCAAATAACATATTCAAAAACATACTACCTTCATATCATAAAATTAGGTAAGGGGGAATATGTTCATGTTATTTAATAAAAATTGTTGCGGCCCAATGCCACAATTTGACAAATGCTGTGATGGTGGTATGATGGCACCTCAATATATGCCACAAAATATGCCACCAATGGATCGTGATTGTTGTGATATGAATCAAACAAGAGAACAATGCATCGTTGAACCAACTATAAATAAATGTATTGAAAAAGAATTCTATCATGAAGTACCACATGTATGCCCAATACATACACATGTTATAAATCGTCATATCTATAATCACAGTTATACTCCACAATATACTTGCTCAGAAGAAAATCAAGTATGCAACATCGACAATGGACCTTGTTGTAAATTCGTTTAAAAAGAATAGTCAACGCTATTCTTTTTTTCTTAAAATTGTTTTAAAAAAATTTCAGGTATTTCAATTTCAAAAACTAAATCTTTATGATTAATTATATTGGTAACAATTAATTTATTAGCGCATAATCCTAGTCTTTTTAAAGAATTATCGCATGAACCATATTTTTTGTCGCCAACGATTGGATGACCGATTTGTTGCATTCCAACTCTAATTTGATTTTTACGACCTGTTTTAATTTCAATATCCAAAAGGGAATAATTTTGATTTTCTTTTATAACTTTATATTTAGTAATTGCTTTTTTACCATTTTTAAAATCAGTAGCATAAACATAATGATTATTGTTTTCTTTTAAATATTGAATAATAGTGTCGCTTTGTTTTTCAACTTTTCCTTCTACTAAAGCTATATAGCCACGATATTTAACTAAATTATCCCAATTATCTTGATAAATTTTTTTAGTTTTTTCATCTTTGGCAAACATAACAATACCAGATGTTTCTTTATCAAGTCTATGAATAATAAATACTTTCGCATTTTTATTTTTTTGTTTTAAATAACTAGAAACTAAATGATAGAGTGTTTTTTCTTTTTCATTATTAGTTGCAATCGTTAGTAAATTTTCAGGTTTATTGATAACAATGATATTTTTATCTTCATATATTATTTCAATATTATTATTGATCTTTGAATAAAAATTATTGATAGTTAAATTATCATGCAATTTTAATTGATAATTGTATTGTGTAACAATTTTGTTATTTATTTTAATTTGACCTTTAGTTAATAGTTTTTTGGCGTCTTTATTTGAATATTTTAAATTATTAGTTAAATAATCAATTAATAATATTTCCGTATCTATAATATATGATTTCATAAAATATCACCTAATATTATCATACTATAATATCGTTAATTTTAAAAGATGGCTTATAAATATTCTTCCAAAGTTAAATTATTTTCATAAATTTCTAAAGCAGCATCTCCTACATAGCGATAATGCCATGGTTCGTATTTAAAACCAGTAATATTTTCTTTACCTTTAGGATACCTTAAAATAAAACCATATTTGTGAGCATTTTGACTCATCCATAAAAATTCTTTACTTTTTTCAAATAGATTATAGTCGCCATTAGAACCACATACATCGATAGCTAAACCGGTTTGGTGTTCTGAATGTCCAGGTCTAGCCGAACAATTATCTGCATATTCAATTCCATATTTTTTTTTGTAATTTTCATATAATTTTTTTTGATAGTCAAAGTCGCGATAAGCAGATTCAACTTTTATTGTAAAACCTAAATTTTTCGCATCTTGACTTAATTTTTCGAAAGCTTCTTTAACTTCTTTTTTCACTAATTTTTTACCAGTTGAATATTTTGAATCGATTACTACTAAGTCATTAGGTATAAATTTTTGATATAATTGATGATTTTTGTTGACCAAAACTAAAATATCATCAGGATTTTCCACTAACAAAATATTTTCATAAAAATTCATTAATAATCACCATTATATTTTATGATTTATTAAAAAGAGTGCAATATTTTTTAAAGTTGTTTGATCGATAAAGTGTTCTAATTTTTCAACTTGTTTTAAATTATATTCATCCTTATTTATATATTTAAAAAATTTTTTAAGAATTTTATGTCTCCATAATAAAAATTTTCCTTTTTCTATTCCTAACTTTGTTAGCGAAATTTTTCCATATTTATGAAAGTTGATAAGTCCTGCTTCTTTTAGACGATTAGCCATTTTGCTTACTGATGATGGTTTAACATTTAAATTTTCACTTAATTCTTTAATGGTAACAAAATCCTGTTTTTGCTGTTTTCGACAAATCATTTCTAAATAATCTTCCATCGCTTCCGTTAGAAAATTATCTTCTCTTAATTTATAGCCTTTAAGTGTATAAAATTCATTATTTTGATTCATGGACATACTCCTTTTTATACTTCCACCATATATTAAATTAGAAGTTGGTTTAAGGAAACTTCTACTAAATTTTATTAAGGGGGAAATTTATTATGATAGAAAACTTAAGCCTAAATTTGTTAGAAATAGGACAAAAAGCCAAAGTTATATCAGTTAATACAAAAGGAGATATTAAAAGACGTCTATTAGATATTGGTTTAATTGAAAATACTGATGTTGAATGTGTTTTTAAAAGTCCCTTTAATGATCCTAGGGCTTATTTTATTAAAGGAGCAACGATTGCTTTAAGAAATGATGATGCTAAAGATATTTTGGTAAGGTGTATTTAAAATGGAAGAAAAAACTGCCAAAATTATTGCGTTAGCGGGTAATCCTAATGTTGGCAAAAGTACCATTTTTAATACTTTAACGGGAATGAGACAACATACTGGAAATTGGCCTGGAAAAACTGTAAGCAACGCAATTGGTGAATATAAATATAATGGTAATTTATATCAAATATATGATTTACCGGGCACTTATTCGTTAATTTCGCATTCCGAAGAAGAAGAAGTCGCTAGGGATTTTATTTGTTTTTCAAAACCTGATGTGACAGTTATTGTTTGTGATGCAGTTTGCTTAGAGCGAAATCTTAATTTAGTTTTACAAATTATGGAAATAAATGATAATGTTATTCTTTGTATAAATTTGTTAGATGAAGCCAAGAAAAAAAATATCGATCTTAATTTAAAAAAACTAAGTGAAATATTAGGAGTACCGGTCATTGGTACTTGTGCTCGAAGTAATATCGGTATTGATGAATTAATGTCGGCTATTGAAAATTATGAAAAAACTAAAAATTACCGAATTATCTATGAAAAACCAATTGAAGACGCTATTGATATCGTCTATCCTTATATTAAAGTCAATCAACAAATTAATAAAAGGTGGTTAGCCTTAAAATTGATAGATGACGATAGCGATTTACTTAATTCATTAAAAAAAAATATAAAAATAAATTTAGATGATAAAGTTCTTCAAGATAAGATATTAGAAGCCCGCTGTCATTTAATCGATAA
>CANROQ010000116.1 GCA_947632295.1 uncultured Bacilli bacterium | reverse complement strand
GTAATATTAGGATTATAGTAAAAAATAGTAATTTTAAAATAATTGGATAAATATTCTAAACAATAACTACTACAAGGAGCACAACAACTATGTAAAAGAAGCGTTGGAACATTATTATTTTTTTGATTTTCCTCTATAATATTTTCTAACTTTAATTGATAATTCATTTTATTTAAAATAAATCATATAAATCAAAAATGCTAAATAAATTAATAACATAATAAAACCATTAATTTTTTCTAAAGTATTTGATTTATGTTTAACTCCTAAAGCTTGTGAAACTAAAATTCCACCTACTAAACCACCAATATGCGCAAAATTATTAATACCAGAAAGGACAAATCCTAAAATTAAATTTAAAACAATAATTGGCATAATTTGTGATTTAATGACAGTTCCAAGATAAACACGATAATGATATCCAAAGTATAATAATGCTCCCATAAGTCCAAAAATAGCCCCACTCGCACCAATACTGACAACATTATCAGCCATAAATAATAAACTCAACAAATTACCAGCAATTGCACTAAATAAATAGATAATTAAAAATTTAAATTTTCCAAAAAAATTTTCTAATTGTGGACCTAATATATAAAGTGCATACATATTAAATAATAAATGCAAAAAACCATTATGTAAAAAGGCTGAAGTTACTAATCGATATAGTTCAAAATTTCCACCATGTCCATTAACATAACCTGGTACTAAACCACCAAAATCGATAATTGTAGAAATATCATCGCTACCTTTACCAAAAATATACATTGCTATAAAAACTAATACATTTAACGCAATCAAAATATAAGTCATGATTGGTTTTTTAATTTTAAATAATTCTTCGGCTTGTTTTGATTCTTCAACATTTTTTTCATTTATATCTTTGGTAATTTTCATAAATAAATCGACGCCTTTTTCTTTAAATTTAGTAGACGTAGTAATATCAGGAAAAACATTAATGACAAATTTATATTTTTCTAAATCTTCAATTTCTTTTACATCAACACAATCTATATTACCAAAATTATATTGTTCTTCTTTTAATTCACCAACATTATCACCCATGTTTAAAAAAATAGATAAAGTTTTTAAACTCATCGATAAAGTTTTTTTCTTAATTTTTTTCATAATTTGATTAGTTTTAAATAAATCAAAATTAAACTGTTCATCATTATGAATATAATTAGTAACAATGCGGACTATCTCGTAATCAGAATCTAAATTTTCTAGCCAAATTTCATTTTTAGCACCATGTAATACAATTGGATTATAACCTTTTTCAGTTATGAAAAAATGTAGTAATTTCATTACTTTTTCATCTAATTCATCGACTGTTGTTTCCATTTTTATCCTCCTCTTCAAATTTATGTAAAATATTTATAAAACATTCAGGTAATTCGCTATCAAATTCCATATATTTTAAAGTTTTAGGATGAATAAATCCTAATGTTTTAGCGTGTAAGCATTGACCACTATCATCGATAAGTTTTCGCCTTCCATAAACAGGATCATTAACAACTGGATGTCCGATATAATTCATATGCACACGTATTTGATGTGTTCGCCCTGTTTCTAGTTGTAATTCTAAAAGTGTTGCATTTGAAAATCTTTTTAAAACTCTAAAATGCGTAACAGCACTTTTGCTATTTTCATCAGTTACAGCCATTTTCTTACGATCTTTTTTATCCCTACCAATTGGAGCATCAATAGTTCCTGTATCATTTTCTATTCTACCCCAAACAAGCGCAATATATTTCCTAGTTGTCTTTTTATTTTCTAATTGTTTAGATAAAAATTCATGAGCAGTATTATTTTTAGCGACCATCAATAAGCCAGTTGTATAGGCATCTATTCGATGGACGATACCAGGCCTAAATTCACCATTTAAATTACTCAATTGTTTAGAATGATACATAAGTCCATTTACAAGAGTATGACTAGCATTGCCAATTGCAGGATGGACAACAATACCATTGGCTTTATTGACAACAATAACATCATCATCTTCATAGACAATATCAAGTTGCATATCTTCGCCTTCAACATTAGGCAATTCTTCAGTATAATCATCAACAGTAACAACATCACCTGGTCTTAATAAATAACTATTTTTGATAGGCTTATCATTAACTTTAATATAATCTTCCTTCAACATTTTTTGAATTTTACTTCTTGAAAAATTTAATACATCAATTAAATAGGTATCAATTCGTTTATTAATTTCATCATTGATTACTATCTTCTGCATTCTTACTACCTTTTCTATCTTTAAAACTATATATTAATAATAAAATTATGGAAATGACTATACACATATCAGCTAAATTAAAAACTGGAAAATTATAACCAAATATTTTAAAATCTAAATAATCAATAACTTTACCAAACTTAATACGATCAAGTAAATTTCCAAATATACCACCTATTAATACACTATAATTAACCAACTCAAATATTTTTAGTTTTTTGTCATTAAATACATATAAATAAATAAAAATTAAAGCAATAACTGAAATAATAATTAAAAAAATTCTATTGCCACTAAAAATACTCCAAGCAGCACCATCATTTTCAACATAAGTTATGGAAAAAAAATTATCAATAATAGGAATACTACTATTAATACTCATTGTGCCAACTACAACGACTTTAATAATTTGATCGAGTATAAGGCATATTAATGTAATTATTAAACTTTTTTGAAGCATAAAATCACCAATATTAATTATACACTCAAAAAAAAAATATCGCAACTATCACTATTACGATATTTTTATTCAAAATTAAATAACTTTTTTTAAAACTTTATTTTGTTCAAGACTATTTTTCTTTTTTTCTTCTAAAATATCATAAAAAGATATCGAATTAAAAACTTCATCAGTTGTATAAGTTGCTGAAAAACGTCTTGTAGTTTGATCAATAATTATCTCACGTAAATGATTTGTAAGTTTTTCCATAAAATCTTCATTAGAAAAACAATTAACAAATAAATTATAACTTTCATATGAAAAATTAATATTTTTAAAAATATCATTTTTATAAGCATTATTAATCGTATCAAAAATAAATAATGAACTTGTATTAGAAATTCTAAAATTGCTTATCTTATCAAAATATTCGATTAATTGGTAAGCATCTCCTGTAATAGAACCAACTACCAAATGACTCTTAATATCATCCATATAATATTCATAAATCAGTAAATCATAATTTTTACCAGTATCCATATCCACATAATTTTCGACATAAAAACGATTCTTATTCACTTTAAAATAACTATCAATCATCTAATCCTCCTACAAAAAAAGAAGGCTAACCAATCATGAAAATAATCATAATTAGTTGACCCTCACCTACTTCCATTATAATAATACCTTAATTATTGATTTTTGTAAAGATTAAAATTAAAATTAACATATTTTCTTTACTACTTTTTTAGTGTTAAAACATGATTATTTATTCTATTAATATAATCTTTAGGTTGACCTAAAAATGCATCTCCTACCTTTTCTAGACTTGGTAAATTAATATATTC
>CANROQ010000115.1 GCA_947632295.1 uncultured Bacilli bacterium | reverse complement strand
TTAGAAGATGAAAAATCACTTGCTTATTCGCTAACTTTTTCCGATATTAATAAAACATTAAGTGATGATGAAGTAATGACTATTTTTAATAAAATTATTTTAGATGTTGAAAATAAAATAGGTGCAAAATTAAGAGATAAATAGTCTCTTTTTTTCGTATTTTGTTGCAATTTTCTAAATAAAATATTATAATAAGTGTCAATTTAAAAATAATAATTATTTTAAGGATGTGAAGGTATGGGTAATGATATCAAAGATTTAATGATTGATTTGGATAATATAGAAGAAAAGAATATAACTACTACGATAGAAAAAGAAATATCAAAAATAATCGAAAGTGATATTGAAATTTCTAAAAAAAAGCAAATTTTAAAGAAATATTATGATTTTCTTTTGCGTATTATAAAGAAAACTTCAAAAGAAATTGATGATTTGGAAAAAATTCAAATGGAAAATAATAATATAGCTAATATAACTCTAAATTATTCAAATCCTAATTATGATATCCTACCAAAAATTAATAATTTAGATTATTTAGCTAGTAAAATTAATATTGCCAATTATATAACTTTAATCAATTCATTTATATCTGATAGCGATTTTGATTTACTATTTGATATTATTCCTTCAGAAGATTTTACTGAAACTATCAATAAAATAATTGCTTATTATTTATCTGATAAAATGACATTAAAAAAATTACAACTTGAAGAAGATACTGATATATTTAAAAGTGAAGAAGAAAAATTAGATTTTATTATGAAAAATTTATTTCGTTTAAGAGATAATGTAAAAAAAGAAATTATAACCAATAAATTAGTCTATGCAACTACATCCGGTAATAATGTAATTTTCTTAAATGATATATCAGCCATGCCTTTTGAATATTATAACGATATAAATCAAGCGTTTACTTCGATTATTGATGGTCGATTTAAAAATAATAAACGTTTAACTAAATTAGGTGAAAATATTAAAAGACCAATTTGTCAGGTTAGATATAATCAAATTCGCATTTTTTATAAACAATTAGAAACTGATTTATATTTAATTATAGGAACTGTAATTAAAAAAATTGATTGTTCACCACATTATGTATCATATATAAATAATATATCTACTATTTCTTCTTCTTTTTATGATAATTATATTAATATGACTGATAAAGCAAGAGAAGAGTTATTACTAAAAGGCGATAATATTACCAAAGAAGTATTTAAAATTTTGACAAAAAGGAGGTAACTATGGACAATTTAAGTAAAAATATTGATGATGAGATAAATAAAATTATCAATTTAGATTTTGATAATACTAAAGAATTAGAATTTTTTAAAGAATATGTACCTCGTTTTTTTAAAGTTGACGCAAGTAACAATTTTGATAATTATTTAGAAAAAGATTCATATGAATATAATGTCAATTTATTTTTATTATGTTATCAATCGTTTTATAAAGATAATGATTTTAAACGATTAAAACAAGAAATTACTAAAAATAAACTAATTTTAACAACGATACTAGATAATTCTAACTGTGAAATGGATTTTAATTTTGATACTCTTTTTAAATATTATCAAAATGATTTATATTCTATACCTAAAAAGTTGGACGATTTATATCCTCTTGATTGTTTTCAATTAAATTTATCGATAAATAATGATACAATTTCTGGAACTATTTTTGAAAGTGAAAAATATCAAGAAACAATTAAAAGAATGATATTAATTACTTTTTTTAAATTTGATGCTGAAAACGAAATTTCTAATTGGTTTAATTTAAAATGTTCTAAAGCCAATAAATATATACTTGAAAACGAATATATAACAAAAAATTATAAAAATCAATTATTTAAAGAAGAAAAAGTAAAAAAATTTTTAGATAATATTTATAAATCTTTATTTAGAAATCAAAATATGGATAATGTTGTAAATACTATTGAAACATATTACAAAAATTTAATAAGTGATTATAATAAATATGTTATAAAGCAACATAAAATGTTAGATAAATATTTATATTTAAAAAAATATTTACAAAAATTTAATAATATGCCAAAAAAAGTATTTGATGTAGAATTCAATTCATTGATAGATATAGATGATCATATTTTGTTACAATTATATCAAAAAGGTATCGATATAAATAATATTTATTATCAAGAATTATTAGAAAAAAAACAACAATTAACAAGGGAAGCAATCCGATTAAACAAAATGAAATTAATTACTAGTGGTTATAATATTAATAAAATTTCTAATGAACAACTAAATTTTTTGCTACATTATAGTAATATAGAAAATTTAATTCAAAATATTTTATTTATCAATAAATTAGATTATAAATTATTAGATATATATTCTAATACTGGTATCTATATATTAGTAAATACCAATATTGATATTTTAACCAATATAAATAACTTAATAGAAAAACATGTAATTACACCAAGTTTATTAGAAAAATATCCGCAAATATTTTTAAAAAAAGATATTATCAGTGGAAATATAGGTTTATATGATACACTTTGTGATAATGTAAGATTATTAAATAATTATTATAATGTTGAAGATGAAAATATTAATGAATTACTTATTTATGATTCAAAGATTGTTAATAATAATATTAAAGCATTAAAAAGTTATAGTAGTATTTTAAATATTGATATTTTAAAAAATATTAGATTGCTAGATAATATTGATTTACTTATTGAATTAGGTTTAGCTGATTATATAGATGATAATATCAATTTGATTGATGAAAATAGTATTTTAATGATAAAGAGAATTTATATTGCGCAAATGATGCATTTAGAAATTATTAAAAATCAAAAAATTAATAATATGTTATTAACTGGTAACAATTTTTATGTTCAAGATTCTAAATTAGATGATTATATTATCGATAATACGCTGGATTATATTCCAAATGATGTTAAGACTGTTTTGGAACATAATTTAAGAAATAATATGGATTTAACTAATATAGATTTAAGCCTGTTAGATGATAATGTTGATGATGAATTAACTTATAAAATAGATGATATTTTAATTTCTAAAAATAAAATTATTCGTAATTATAATTGTCTTTTGGACAATATAGAACTAACAAATATGGATAGATTATTTTATTCAATGATTTATGGTTCATTTTTATCTAAACAACAAATTAAAAATATAAAAGATATAATATATACTAAAAATAAAAAATATGTAAAATAATTTATTGAAAATGATAAATTATTTTTTTTATACAAAATTAAAAATTTACTATTTTATTTAAGCAATTTTTTCATTTTTGTCTAACAAATTTTAAAAAACTGCATAAATAATGTTTCAATTATACAATTTTTGTCATTTTACAGTTACAAAGCATTGTGTTATTCTTGTTTCGAAAGGAGAGTTATATGTTTAATACAACATTCAAAAAGAAATTGAAACAAGGCGAAATAATTCCCTTAAATATGGATTTTATGTTTACTAATATTTTTAACAAAGAAGAAAATATTGATATTTTAGAACACTTTTTAGCCCATTATTTTGAAATACCTTTAAGTGATATTAAAGGAAA
>CANROQ010000114.1 GCA_947632295.1 uncultured Bacilli bacterium | reverse complement strand
GTTTAGTAAAAAATTAAAAAAAATTATTAAAATTGATGGTATGAGTTGTAGTCATTGTGCTAAAAAAGTAGAAGATATACTATTATCTATTGATGGTATAACTAAAGCTAAAGTTAATTTAAAAGAAAAAATAGCCACTATTACTTTAAATAATAAGATTGATAATAGTATTATAAAAGAAAAAATCGATGCTTTAGATTATAAAGTATTAGATATAAATGATTTATAAAATAATTAGATTTTAAGAGGTGAAAAAAATGGTCTATCTTGATTATGCTGCCAATACACCAGTTGATAAAAGTGTTTTAGATTTATATTATGATGTTACACTTAAATATTTTGCTAATCCTAACTCCATTCATAAATTAGGTCAAGAAGCAAAAAAATTAATTGATGATTGTACTAAAGAAATTGCTCATAATTTAAATGTATTGCCAGAAGAGATTATATATACAAGTGGAGCAACAGAAGCAAATAATTTAGCGCTCAAAGGAATTTGCAGGCGTTATAAAAATTTTGGAAAACATATCATTTTAAGTAGTTTAGAACATAATTCATTAATCGCATCGGCTTCTATTATGCAAGAAGAAGGTTTTGAAGTCGAATTATTACCGATTTCTAAAGAAGGATTAGTAGAAATTTCGACCTTAGAAAAAATGCTACGACCTGATACCATTTTAGTTAGTATTTGCACAGTCGATAGCGAAATTGGCTTAGTGCAACCAATTGAAGAAATTGCTAAATTACTAAAAAAATATCCGCATACTTATTTTCATACCGACGCAACTGGCGCAATTGGCAAAGTTAATGTTAACTATCAAGATGTTGATTTAATTACGATTGCACCTCACAAATTTTATGGAATTAATGGTGTTGGAATTTTAGTGAAAAAGAAAGATGTGAGTTTAAAACCACTTATTGATGGAGGACGATCAACGACGGTATTTAGAAGTGGTACACCAGTTTTAGCGAATATTGTATCCGCCAATAAAGCCTTAGATATTGCTTTAAAAAAACAAGAGGAAAGATATCGTCATGTGTTAGAATTAAATCAAAAAATAATTGCTCATTTATCTAAATACAAAAAAGTTCATATTAATAATACGAGTAAATCTATTCCTTTTACGATTAATTTTAGTGTTAAAGGGGTAAAATCGATAGAACTTGCTAAAATGTTAGAAGCAAAAGATATATATGTTTCAACGAAAACATCATGTTGTCCACCAGAAACACCATCAAAACTTATTTATGCTTTAACTCAAGATAAATCATTAGCATCAACATCGATTAGAGTAAGTTTGTCACATTTAACAACTATGGCGGAAATAGATGAATTTTTAAAAGTTTTTGATGAATGTTATAGAAAGTTAGAAAATGATGGAAAAATATAAAGAAATTGAAAGAAGTATAATTAAAAAATATCGCAAAGAAATTTGGGGTAGATTTGTCAAAGCCGTTCAAGAATATAAGTTAATTGAAGAAAACGATAAGATTATGGTTTGTATAAGTGGTGGCAAAGATTCTTTTTTGATGGCTAAATGTATTCAAGAATTAAAAAGACATGGTAATATAAATTTTGACGCTACTTATGTTGTTATGGATCCAGGTTATAATGCTTACAATCGTGATTTTATTATTGATAATGCCCAAATTTTAAATGTACCAATCGAAATTTTTGAGAGTAATATTTTTGATGTTGTAGCTAGTGTTGATTCCAAAAGTCCTTGTTATTTATGTGCGAAAATGCGTAGAGGTTATTTATATAATAGGGCTCAAGAATTAGGATGTAATAAAATTGCGTTAGGTCACCATTTTGATGATGTAATCGAAACAACACTACTTTCAATGTTTTATGGCTCCGAGATAAAAACGATGATGCCTAAATTACATAGTGATAATTTTAAAGGAATTGAATTAATAAGACCACTTTATTTAGTTAAAGAAGACTCAATAATTGCTTGGAAAAAATTTAATGAACTTACATTTATAAATTGTGCTTGTCGTTTTACAGAAGGTTGCTCTTTAATTAATGATGGAACTAGTAAGCGAAAAGAGATTAAAGAATTAATTAAAAATTTAAAAAAAATTAATAAAAATATCGATTATAATATTTTTAAAGCTTTAGATAATGTAAATCTAAATTGTGTGTTAGGAGTTAAAAAAGATGGAAAGTATAAAAGCTTTTTAGATGATTATGATGAGATCGATAATTAATACCTATTTAGGTATTTTTTGTTGCAAAAATCTAAGATAATGTTATAATAAAAAATCGAATGAAAATTATATTAATTATAATTGGAGGAAAAAATATGAAAAAACAAATTAGTATTTTTGGTTCTACAGGTTCAATAGGAACTAGTACTTTAAATGTTATTAGAAAAAATCCAAACCTTTTTGAAGTTACAACTTTAGTAGCTGGTAATAATATAGAAAAATTAATTGAACAAATAAAAGAATTTAAGCCAAAACATGTTTATATTAAATCTTTAAAAAACGCTAAAATATTAGAAGAAAAATTTAATAATTTAGATATTTATTATGAAACTAAAGGTATCGAAGACATATCAAATTTAACTGATTATGATATTGCTGTATCGGCTTTAGTAGGTATTGCTGGTTTAAAGCCAACTTATAATATGATAAAAAATGGCAAAACTGTTGCTTTAGCAAATAAAGAAGTATTAGTTACTGGTGGCGAATTAATTATCAATACGGCTAAAGAAAATAATGCAACTTTATTAACTGTCGATAGTGAACATAGCGCAATTATGCAATGTCTAAATGGAGAAAAAAATAATAAAATTGATAAAATATTATTAACAGCGTCTGGTGGCCCATTTTTTGATAAAGAAATAACTGATGATATTACTGTAGAGGAAGCATTAAATCATCCAACTTGGAGTATGGGTAAAAAAGTAACAATCGATTCGGCTACTATGATGAATAAAGGATTTGAAGTAATAGAAGTAAGATGGCTATTTGACGTTAATCCCGATGATATTGAAGTAGTTGTTCACAAAAAAAGTTTAGTACATTCAATGGTCCAATTTGAAGATGGAACAATAATGGCAAATATTGGACCAAAATCTATGGAGATACCAATTGCTTATGCACTTAATTATCCTAATCGTCTAAAAAATGATTTAGAAAAATTGGATTTATTTAGTATTAGAACTCTTGAATTTGAAAAACCGAATTTAGAAAAATTTAAATGTTTAAAGTTAGATTTTGAAGCAATTAAAAAAGGACATAGCCATCAAGTAGTTTTAAATGCTGCTGATGAAATTTTAGTAAATGCTTTTTTATATGGTAAAATAAAATATACAGATATTCCAAGATATCTTGAACAAATGTTAAATATGCATGATAGTGAACATTTAGATACTGTCGATAAAATATTAGTATTAGATAAAAAAGTTAGAAATAATACTATAAATCAAATATATAAAAATTTATAATTTTTTAGATAAATAAAAGAAATACAAGAAATAGAAATACAAGAAATTGTATTTTTTTTGCTATTCTTTGAGTTTCGGTAAAAATAATTCTTGACATGAAAAAATCAGAGAATGTGGAAACCTTTCTTTGATTTTTGGTTAAA
>CANROQ010000113.1 GCA_947632295.1 uncultured Bacilli bacterium | reverse complement strand
AATAAACGCATCATACGCATTGAGTCACGAACAGGATATTCCTTGGCAAAATCCATATATGGATCAACTGATGAATCACCTGCTTCAATTCTAGCAACTAATCTTTCCAACCCAGGTTTAAATAATTCGGGAGCAGTTGCTATAGATCTACTTAAAGCTACTGGAACTGTATAATGTTGAATTAAAATTTCTAATCCCTTTAAGTAATAAGGCAACATTAAATTTATTTTATACAAATTAGCATTATAAAATTTTCTTAATTGCGTATAAGGCATTTTAAATACTAAATAACCTACTATAACAGCAAATATAAAATATATAAAAGTAAATCTACTTAAAAACATAAATATAAATAATATTATAACTAATAAGCCATTTCTTACTCGAATACCAAATAATTTGTTTACATCAACATCGTTACCATATTTAACAGTTAAGAAAAATTTATAATCATCTTCCATTAAAAATCTAAAATATGGTTCAGTATCTGTAATGAATTTTTTTGTATCGATTTTTTTATTATATTCTAGAATAAATAATATAATTATTGCTATAAATACAAAATTCATTATTCACCACCCACATTCTGATTATAATATTTTTCACCATTAAGTAAGAAAAATGAATTAACAAGTATAATTAAATGAAGTAACAATTGAACTAATATATTATCGAGTAATTTTATGTATGAATCAACACCTAACATAAATTGAACCATCATAACTAATAAATATAGTATAATGCCAAATTGTAAAAATTTTTTATGAAAAGATGCTCTATCCATTCTATCACGATAAACATTTTCAACTAACATATCAATATCAAGTGACATATTTTCTAATGCTTCACCTGAATCTTTACTACCTTCATTAGTAATTTGTAAAAATAACTGATGCATATTTTTTACAATATAATAATCGTATTTCTCATTCATGTATTCTAATGATTGATCAATTGTACCATTTTCATAAGCCATATTAATCATCATTTCGACATCAGTTTTTACAGGGTCTTCTAAAACACCAGATTGAACAACACCCTCTAAAGCCTTAACAAATGCCTGAGTTGTAGCAAATTCCATTATTGTATTTGTTGTATAAACTTGAATTTGTTCAAATATAAATTCACTATAAATTCTTTGACAACGTAAATATGTTAAATATGGGATTACCGCAACTGCTACTAATGCATAAATAATTGAAATTACAATACTATAAAAATACAAATATGTTATGACGAATCCAAATATTGCAAAAACAGCTATTTGAATTATGTATTGCCTAGTAGTATATTCTTGACCTAATTCTTTAACTTTTTCTCTAATAGCCTTAAATGAATATGGAGCAAATTTATCATAAATTGCATTAATGTTTTTAGTAATGAATTTATAAACATTGCTTCCAACATTACGTCTATATATTACAATAAACGAAATTATTGTAGCTATTAAAATTAACATTATCGCATTCATAATACCCCTCCTACTATTCAGCAAATACTTCTACATTATTAGTTGGCACATTATTGATAGTACCATTATTATTCATACTATTTGATACATTATTTACAGTACTAGTATTAGTTATTCTAGAATTTGTTACCATACTTGTTGTATCATTATTTATTATATTTTTATTTGGCATCATATTTGTAACATTATTATTTGAAATCACATTAGACATATTATTATTTTGTATAACATTTGATGTAGTAGCATTATCTATACTACCTTGCATACTAATATTAGAAACAGTATCTCCAGCTTTTATAATATCTTTTGGTAAGAAAACGCCTTGAGCATCTAAATAGTCAATCAAATATGGACTCGGATTATTACGATGTACTTTTCCCTCAGACGTCTTTCTATAAATTGTATTATATTCAGCCTTATTATCTTTAGTAACATAAAATTCAGTTACTTCAGCAATCTCTCTTACAAAACGTCTAGTAACTTTATCTTGATAACCACGAATATACACACCAATTTGAATATAACGATAAATCGATTTTAAAAATTGATCTATATCTTGACTAGTTTCAAGTAAACTATACATACGATCTGGTATAGCTGATGCCTTATCGGCATGAATAGTGGACAAAATATAATGTCCAGATGAAATTGAATTTCGCACAGCTAAAACGGCTTCAGCACTACGAACTTCGGAAAGTAAAATCCATTTAGGATTTTGACGCATACAAGTAACTAATACATCTGAATAAGATGCAATATTATTTGTTTTCATAGCAACAATATCACGATGTGGAAAAATTCTATCCAAGTGAAGTTCCAAAGTATCCTCAATGGTAATAATTTTTTCATTTTCTCTAGTTTTTGACGCTAAATATTTAACAAATTCAGTTTTACCAGAACCAGTTTCTCCACAAACAATTATATTACAATGTCCTAATACACATTGTTCCAAAAAGTCATGAATATCAAGTGTAATATAATTATCTTTTAAGATTTTATCTTTCTCTAAACGAATTTTAGCAGGTGTTTTACGAACAACTACAGCAATCCCATTTTTAGCAATTGAATCATGAACAAAATTTAAACGTAATTCAGCACTTTCAGCGTCCAAGAATGGATGAGCCATATTAAAAGTATTACCCATTGCGTTAGCACACTGAAAGGCTAATTTTTCCATAAATGAGTTATTAATTGCAGGATTATCAATTCTAAAAATACCTTTAGATAAAGTTTTTAACCAAACTTGACCATTATTACTATAAGAAATATCGGTAATATCATCATCTAATAAATATTCTTTCAACGGACCAAAGTCTATTGAAGAAAACATATTATCGTTCATTATTAAACACCAGTATTACCATTTGTATTAGTATTTGTATTATTAGTGTTAGTATTAGTGTCAGTATCATTTAAACTGTTATTTTCATCTATAGGTGTTTCATCAATAACAACTGTATGCGCATTAATAAAATCTCTTAGATATTGTGTACTAACCTCAGTTGCCAATTCTTCATCCTCGACTGGCATACCATGAGGTACAGGAAATAATACAACTGATCTACTTGATAAATAACTTGCTTTTCTAAGTAAAATATGTAAATCTTCAGTAACTCCAAAATATAAGAAAGCTGGAGTTCTATTTTTACTCATATCTTCAAAAACATTATTACCTGAAGAATCTTTAACTGCTAATACTAAAACATTTTCCAAAAGTCTACCAACCATAATTTCACCATTATCGTCAACAGCTTTCATATAAATATCAATATAACTATCTGGAACAATTGAATTTCCATATGTAGTAGTCATTGTTACAGGAAAGTTATATGGAATTTCTCCTTCCTTAATGTTTTCAAATAAAGCATCAGGCATGTCATCAGCACTAACAACAACACCAGTATAAAACATACTTCCAGCAGGTATTACTGTATTAATAGCTGAATATTTACCAACAATAGATCCTTCTGAACGAATAACATTTTCCGTAACAGCAATAGATGGAATACTTGTATACTTAATCATATCTTTTGTAATCAACGTTCTAGGTTGAATTGTTTCTTTGGCAACAGGAATTCTAACTGGACTTGTAGCCTTTTTTATTTGACTATTATAACCAAAATATATGATTATAATTATAAGAATTAC
>CANROQ010000112.1 GCA_947632295.1 uncultured Bacilli bacterium | reverse complement strand
ATCGATAATTTAACTTTAGAAAGTACACTTAAAGTTACTGGAAATATCAGTATCAATGACAAAGTAAAACTAGGTGGGCTTGAAATTATTCCAAAAAAAATTGAAGTAACATCAAAATCTTTACCTGAATTACCATTAGATATTAAAAGTAAGGATAATGCTTTGCGCGAAACACGTCTTGATTATCGCTTTTTAGATTTACGTCGTGAAGAAAACAATTTGTTTTTTAGATGTGAAACTATTTTAGAACAAGCACTACGTGAATATTGTGTTGATCATAATTTTATCGAAATTCATTCACCAAAAATTGCCGCTGGTGCCGCTGAGAGTGGGGCCGAAGTATTTAAAATAGATTATTTTGGTCAAACGGCTTGCTTATCACAATCACCTCAATTCTATAAGCAAATGGCTATGGCTGCAGGTTTTGATAAAGTTTTTGAAATAGGACCAGCTTTTAGAGCCGAAAATTCGCATACATCATATCATGCGACTGAAATTAATATGGCTGATGTTGAAATTTCATGGATTAATTCATTCGAAGATGTAATGGATATGGAAGAAGAATGGATTAAATATGCTTTAAATAAATTAAAAGAAAAATATAGTGATGAAATTAAAAAACTATTTAATATTGAAATTAGTGATACATCAATTAAGTTTTCAAGAATTACTTTCCAAGAAGCCAAAAATATTTTAAAAGAAAAATACAATTATGTTGGTGAAAAAGAAGATGATTTAGAACGTAAAGAAGAAAATTTATTATGTAAATATGCTAAAGAAAAATATAATTGTGATTTCATTTTTATTACTAAATTTCCATTTGCAGCTAGACCATTTTATCATATGTTAGATGAAAATGGACTAACTAATAGTTATGATTTACTATATAAAGGAGTAGAAATTACAACTGGTGCTCAAAGAGAGCATAGAGTAGATGTACTTGAAAAACAAATGCTTGAAAAAGATATTAAGCCATCTTCATTGCAGTTTTATCTTGATTTCTTTAAATATGGTTGTCCTCCACATGGTGGTTTTGCAATCGGTATTGCTAGAATTATGATGCAAATATTCGAACTTGATAATATTAGAGAAGCAACGTTTATCTATCGTGGACCAACTAGATTAAATCCATAAAAAAACTCACAAAATGTGAGTTTTTATTGTAATCCATTATTAATATAATTTTCTAAATAATCTAATTGTTGATTGGAATCATTTATTAAATCACTAGAAGATCTATTAAAATTGTTATTATTTACACTAATATTTGTATTTGCTGGTTGAAAAGATATATTATTATCATCAATTTCGTCCATAGTTGCAAATGCTTCTTCTTTTTCATCATCTTCTAGTTCAACAATTTTTAAGATTTCCTCTAATGTTGTTTGCCCAGCTAGAACTTTTTCTAATCCGTCCTGTAGTAGAGTTGTAACACCTGATTTATAAACTAAACTACGTAGAGCATCTTTTCTAACATTAGAACTAATTGCGTCTCTAATTTCTTGATTTATTAATAATACTTCGTGAATAGCAATACGACCTAAATATCCATTTGTACATTCATCACAACCATCGTTAGAATAAATTTGATCAATATCTTTTTTTAACACCTTTTTAAATAAATCTTTTTCATATTCATTAGTTGGACGAAGTTTTTTACAATGTGGACATAATTTACGAGCTAATTTTTGTGATATAATACCCTCTAACGCACTAGCTAATAAATAACGCTGAACTTCCATATCAAGTAAACGTTCAATTGTAGTTAAGGCATCATTGGTGTGCAATGTTGATAAAACGATATGTCCAGTAATAGAGGCTCTAACTGCAATTTGAGCGGTTTCAGTATCACGAATTTCTCCAATCATGATAACATTAGGGTCTTGACGTAAGATAGATCTTAGAGCATTAGCAAATGTTAAGCCAATTTCACTATTAGTTTGAACTTGATTAATACCTTCAATATTCATTTCAATTGGATCCTCAACAGTAATGATGTTGGTATCTTCTTTATTAAGTCTTTGTAACATCGAATAAACAGTTGTAGATTTACCAGTACCAGTTGCACCAGTAACTAATATAATACCATTAGGAATATTGACCATCTCTAAAACTTTACGATAATTTTGTTCAGAAAATCCTAAACTTTCAATACCACTTAAACTCATACTATAATCCAAAATACGAATTACTATTTTTTCTCCTTCATTAGTAGGTAGGCAAGATACACGCAAATCAAGTGGAAGCCCTTGTAAAGTTGCTTTAATGGCACCATCTTGTGGAAGTCTTGATTCTGTTATATTCATTCCAGAAATAATTTTTATACGGGTTATTAAGTTTTTCTTTATTTCGTTTGGAACATCTGCATAGTCAACTAACTGTCCATCTATTCTAATTCTAATTTTCATGTGATTTTCCATAGGATCAAAATGGATATCACTAGCTCCACGTTTTGAAGCGTCAACTAGAATATCATTGACAACATCAACTACTGGCATTTTTGTATAATCATATATTTTTAACATAAATTCATCCCCTTTTATTCAAAACACTAGATTTTACCCTAAATATATTATATAATAGAATTAGAATAATTTCAACTGTAAAGGAGAAAAAGTTTATGAAAAAAAGAGAAAAAGGGTTTATGTTAGTTGAAACTTTAGTAATTTCAACGCTTGTATCGACAGTTTTAGTAATGTTTTATGTACAATTTAATAATATCGTCAAAAATTTTAGCAATGATTTTAAATATAATAATGTCAATGATATGTATGCTGTCCAAAATGTCAAAGAAATAATTATGAATGATGATAATGGAAATTTTTATGCAAATTTAAAGAAAATATTAGATGAAAATATTAACAATACTAGTGGTGGAAGTAGTAATTTTTTAGAAATATTTACTAATTGTACAAATAATAGTGGTAATTCTTATAAAATTACTTCTTGTGAAAAACTTTCAGCTTTAACAAACTTTTATGGTATAGAAAGAATCATTTTTACAAAAGAATTTGTCGATTTAACTGATAATGATTATGAAATAATAAATGATGCTAATTTTGAAAAATTTATTAGAAGTATTAAATCAGAATATACGGCTGAAGAATTTGAAAATAGCAAAATAATTTATAATTATCGACTTATCGTAAAATTTTCTAATAATGAATTTGCGACTTTAAAAATGTCGAATTAAAGGAGAAAAAATATGAAAAAAAATGCCGGATTTACACTTGTTGAAATAATTGTATCATTTGCTTTAACGATGATTATTGTTTTATTTTTATTTCAAATAATTCTTACATTAAAACAAGTATATACAAATAATCTTGTAAAATCTAATTTGATTTTAACACAATCTAATATAAGTCAAATGATTAATAATGATTTAAGAACTAGCTATTTAGGAAATGTTACTAGTGCTGTCAAAGATATTAGCAATAGTAATTGTTATAATATAACATTTCAGTTTGGTTCGCGAAGTATTTGTTATACTAACTATAATAAAACTATTACTTATAATGATTATGAATTTCAACTAGATGATAATAGTCAAGTTAAAGATTGGTCAGTTGAATACGATGCACCTAATTCACTATTAAAAATTAATATTCCAATTACTTATCCTGATATTGATGGTGATTTTGGAATAAAAATTGCATAT
>CANROQ010000111.1 GCA_947632295.1 uncultured Bacilli bacterium | reverse complement strand
CGCATTAGCATAACTTTTTTCAATATTAAATTTTGATAAAATTCTTGACACTCCAAAAAAGGTTATAGACATAAATAGCAATATTATTGTAAAGATTAATTTTATTTTACTAACACCAAGATTTAATAAGGCAAATTTTAAACTAGATAAAAAAGGTAATTTTGATTTTTTAGATTTAAAATCTTGAGAAATTATTTCTTGAGGTTGAATATTATTAGAAATTATTTCGCCATCATGAATTTCAATAATACCATCGGCATACATTTGAGCACTTTCTCTATCATGAGATACAACTATAACTAATTTTTCTTTACTAATAGATTTTAATAAATTAAAAATTTGTCTACCTGTTTCTTCATCTAAAGAACCTGTTGGTTCATCTGCTAAAATAATACTTGGATTTTTATATAAGGCTCTAGCAAGTGCTACTCGCTGTTTTTGACCACCTGATAACTCATTAATTCTTCTTTTTTCTAATCCATTTATTCCAACTTTATTTAGTAAATCATTAAAAGTATTATAATTTACTTTTTCTTTTTGTAATTTACGACTAATGATAATATTATCTGTAACATTATATTCATCTAATAAATTAAATTCTTGAAAAACAAAACCGACATAAGTGTTACGATAATAATCATAATCTTTATTTTTAAATTTTTTGATATTTTTATTATCGATGATAACTTCACCACTATCATATTTATCTAATCCGCCAATAATATTTAGTAAAGTTGATTTACCACTACCACTTTTTCCTAAAATAAAAAATAATCCTTTGTTTGGTAATTTAAAAGAAATATTTTTTAATGCCTGTGTTTTTAATCCCTTTTTCGTTTGATACACTTTACTGACATTTTTTAATTCTAACATATCACACCATCCTATTTTAATTATACCATATGTTTTACTATTTTAAATAAAATTATGTATCAATACTTTTTATTATAAATTAATTTTTAAAAATTAAAAAAGAATATGTAATTAAACATATTCTAACATTCATATGAGGTTATAATATAAATGAAAATTTACTATTTTTTAAAGTTGCAGACTTTGGTGAGTTAGTACATAAACACCTTCCTTATTTTTTAAAATAATTTGTTCATGATTATTAGTCTTGTTTTTTAAACTAACTCTAAAATAATCACCATCTTGATAAGCGACATCTACATCATATTCATATACATATTCAGCATTTGTAATTTCTAATTCTCCAATAATGTGATAACCTTTACTATTTTCTATTTTCTTGGTTAATTCTTTTAATACATCCTTTTCTTTCATTTTTCCACAACCACAAATTAAAAAGACACTAAGCAAACTGATACTCATTAAAAGTATTTTTTTCATTTCTTCACCTCATAATTAATTTCATTTAATTATATGGAAACAATATTCTAATTATGAATGAATAAAATTCTTTTTTTTGTAAATTATATAAATAGTCTATAGAAAGGAGATTTTATGGAAACATTGCAAAAAATTGCTCTTATTTTTACAGTTATAGGCGCAATAAACTGGGGATTGATCGGTTTTTTCGATTTTAATCTTGTAACTACTCTATTTGGAGATGGTAGTATGTTAACACGTATTGTCTATATGATTGTTGGCATTGCTGGAATTATTAACATATATACTTTATTTAGTCATATAGAATCAAAATAAGAAAGCTTAGGCTTTTTTTATTTTAAATATCCTCTCTATATTTATTATTTACTATTATTTTAATTTAATAATTTCAAACAAGAAAAAAGTAGAAATCTTTTGTGATTATCTACTCTTATCATAAAACTTTATTATCTACTTATTTTTTTGTAATTCTAACTTTTACCTTTTTAGTCTTTGCTACATATTCAACTTTAACGTCATCACCTGTTACTAAAACATCAACTTCATGTATACCTTCACCATAACCACTTAAGTCTAAATAAGCAGTTACATCGTCATTAGAAATATTTTCAATAACAGATTCAACACCTTTTAAAGTTACAGCAACACTTGTATCATTAGCACTAACGCCTTGAACTGTATATCCTTCAGCAAGATTTCGATATTTTATATCAACATTAGATAGCTCTTTAGATGTTGAATTATCTAATCCTACATTTACGGTAACATTATTAACACTCATACTTTTAACACCAACTGGTTTTTCAAGTTCTAACTTATATTGTTTATTTGCACTTAAGTCATTAACATCAATTTCTACTGGAATATAAGTTAATGATTTTAATTTTTCTTCATCTCCATAAACGACAACGTTAGTCTCGCTAGCATCAATTGAACTTATTGCCTTACCAAATGCTACTGTTCCAACTGGAATAACTTTAATTGGTAATTCTTTACTAGGTGATGTTATAGTTATATCTGCATTAATTTTATCTGGAACAATTTCTACATCAACAACATTTCCATTTTCATCATAGGCTTTTAGAGGAATATCATTTATTGTAATTACGCCAACTTCTTGTTTAGCCAAATTATTTATATCGATTAACGCCTTTACAGTAGCAACTTTTTTTAATTGATATTCGGCTCCCTTAATGACAACTTTATCAGTATTAATTGAAACATTGTCAATAACTAATTGTGAATTTAAACTATCTTGATTTAAAATATCATAAGTTAAAGTCCTAGTTTCAGAAATTTTAGGATAAATAATGACTGTAGCGGTCGATGGATTAACATTATAATTTATAGATGCTAAACCTTGATTATATTTAATATTAACTTTATGTGTTCCTGGTTTTAAACCAGTTAAATCGATAACTACTTCATGAGAAGGAGATTGTTTAGCAAAATATAAATCTGCTTTACGTCCAACTAATGTAATATCGACTGTTTCAGGTAAACCCTCAACCACATATGCTTCCTCATTCATTATTACTTCAACTGGTTGACTTTGCAATATTTCAGCCGAATTTTCAGCAAAAAGTAATTTTTTTTGATCGACAACTATAAAAACAATAATAGCAATTATTAAAGAAATAAATAATAAAGTACTAGTTTTTGAAAGCCAGTTTTCAAACTTTCGACTCGATTTATCAAATTTTTCAGTTATTCTAACAACTAATTTAGTGATAGGAATAATTATTTTTTTATCAAAGAAAGAACCAATATTATGAAAAAATTTCTTAATAATATTATTATTTTTTTTCTTCATCATTTACTTCCTCCTCATCATCCGCTATAATCATCTTTTTAGGACGCAATTCTTCAAGTAACATAATTTTTAATTCGTCCATTGTCAAATTATAATGTAGTTCGGAATTTACAGCCATTGAAACCCTACCAGTTTCTTCTGATACAATTAAAGAAATACAATCAGTTTCTTCAGCGATACCTAAAGCTGCTCTATGTCTTGTACCTAAACGTTTGCTGATACGAACATTATCACTAGTTGGGAATACAGCGCCCGCACTAGTAATTTTATCTCCCTGAATAATAACACCACCATCATGAAGAGGATTATTAGGAAAGAAAATAGCAATTAATAAGTCACTAGAAATGTCAGCATAAATTTTTTTAGATTTTGATATATACTCATTTAAACTTTGGTCTCTTTCTATTACAATTAAAGCACCAATTCTATTTTTTCTAAGTTGATCCATAGCGGTTACTATTTCATATACAACTTTTTCTCTCTCATCAACCGTTAATACTTTATGTCGTCCCAATAATTGACTTCGACCTAA
>CANROQ010000110.1 GCA_947632295.1 uncultured Bacilli bacterium | reverse complement strand
ACTTCATCGCTCATGGAATATATTTTTTCAAATATTAATAATATAATTGCAATAATTATTATAATAATAAATATTGTTGTTAAAATATATAACAAATTATTTAATATTGATTTCACTAATTTATATCACCTCTATTAAAAATGTTGAGCATTAGTTATTATTAATTTTAATTATACATTAGATCAAAAATATAAATTTGTAAGCTAATTCTACCTTCTATTATTTTTAATTACTTTATAAATTTAATAGTTATGGCGGAACTATCTCCATTTTTAATATCAATATGAAGATTTATAGAAGTTACCTGATTATAATTAATATTCCATATATTGTTATTATTTGCAGTAACATGATGCATTTTTTGATCATCATATCCTAATTCCTCATTTATTTTATTTATATATATATCAATGTTATTAATATTATCACCAGTTATTTCAATATTTTTTAAATCAACTGGATACATGAAATTTAACTTTATATATTTTTCATTAATTGGCATGTATAAAAATGAATTTTTACTATTAACACTTGGATAATTGAATGTATAAGTATCATAATTTATTTTTTGTAAATTTATATTGCGTGGCATTGGATCGTTTATTATAATATCATTCATTCTAATATCTGTTTTTTGTCCTAAAATATTTTGATAATTATTTTCTAATATTTCTAAAACTTTACGAGCTGAAAATTCTGTCGTTTTGGTTCCTGGATGTCCATTTGATGGATTAATTTGATATATATTTATATCGTAATCACCTGTTTCAAATTTATAAATAGGCAACAAATCATAAAATTGTATTTTTTGTTTATCAAATTGTTTTTTTACATTAGAAAAATATTTCTCATGTTCTTCTGAAGTATAAAAAGGAATATCTACAAAAAAATATGGTACATTAGCATAGTTATCTAAATATTGTTTTAAAGGTGTTAATACATTTTTTGAATATTTTTCTAAAAATAACGAACTAGTTATAGTTGCTTCATATTGATAGTATGCCATTCCAAATTTTGGGTTAATACTAGAATATTTGCTTGTTAATAAAAAATTAATTTTTTTATATAAATTTGGACATAAAAATTTAAAAAAAGAATTAATTACATTAGGTAAAATATTATTCAAAGCTATGTCATAATTTTGAGTAGTTTCAACCCAAATTTTATTATCATCATATGGTGTTTCACATGCGTCCGTATCATTAAGAACATACGAAAATATAATTAAATCTGGTTGTATTTTTTCCAAAATATTTGAATTTACTAACATCAAATACTCCTGATAAGTATTATATCCACTTAATCCAGCAGCCATTACTTCTACATCGTTATAGCCATTTTCTAATAACTTATTGCGCAATTGTTGCCACCATATTAAATTGGCATTACTATATCCATGTCCCCATATATATGAATCACCTATAACAAGTATTCTTTTTTTATCTTGTTTTTGTTCTAATTCTTCATCTTTATATTTCCAAATATAACTTTGAGAATTGGCAGTGCTATTGGATAATTTTTTTTCATTCATATTATTAATAATTTCATTATCCTTATTCCATTTAACTTCATCGCTCATGGAATATATTTTTTCAAATATAAATAATATAAGTACAAACATTATACTTATAATAATTATTGTCATTAAAACATGCATCACCTTATTTAATATAAATTTCATAAATTTAAATCACCTGCATTCAAAATTATATATTATTACCTATATATTATTAAGTATAATAATAACTCCAACATCAAAATCAATAAATGTACAATTTTTACATGATTTTCTATCTATTTTGTCATAACGTTCTTTTTTGTTTATTGTATAATTCAATCTTAGATTTTTATTCCATCTTATTTGTTCTTCAAATGGTATAAGAAGACTATAGTTTTGATACTTTTTTTTATCTATATCCCTATAAAAAATTACATAATATGAATAATTATTATCAATATTATAATAATTATTATGACTAATTGGATTAAAAAAGTAGCTTTTATTTATAATATAATTGTATAATTCATTTTCTGGATAATCTAATTTATTATTCCAAAAAAATGCATTTAACCATAATCTTTGTGCATTATAATATTCAATAAAATTATTTATAACATTGTCGGCTTTAATTTCGTATAATTTTCTAATTATATTAATTTCTGCTATTGTAAATGTATCATTAGAATATTTTAACTTATTTAGATTATAGGAATAAATATTAAAAATGTTGGAAGATTCTAATCTATTACCATAGTCTATATTAACGTCATATAAAAAATCTTCAGTATTAAATAAAGAAACAAGGAATAATACAAAAATAGTCCATTCGTATATTTTAGCAATTAAATTATTAAGATTCTCATAGTTGAATAATAATACGAAACACACAAGCCAAAAAGCATAAAAAAATTTAGAAGCATAATATTGATTAGCAATATCAAATATTGATAAAATAATAATTATTATAATAAACAATAATAAAAAGCCAAATAAATATATTTCGTAATTAAATTTTTTCTTTTTAATCATATTAATAATATAATATATAATTGGCGGTAAAAATACAATAAAATTTGACAAATACGTGTTATAGCAATATCCATATAAACTTAGTTGATAAAGTAAACTATGTTGGGTATTTCCAATATATGGAATAACAAAATAAAATAGCGCTAATAATGTTGGAATTAAAATAGTTAAAATAGTAATTAAAGCAAACTGTTTCTTGTTTAAAATTTTTTGTATTTTCAATTTATATATATAATAAAGCATTTCGGTTATTATAATGATTGGTAAATATAAATAATATGTAAAAAATATACCAATATTTAATAGAAAAAGAAAAAAGTAAATATATTTAGAATTGATTTGATTATTATCATAAAATTTAAACATTAATATTAATATTGCTAATAAAGTAACTACATGTCCAGAATAAAAGAAACCAAATATCATATTATTGAGTGGGTACCCTAATAAATAAATAATACTACTGATAATAATTAATAGAAAATGTTTTTCTTTGCATATATATCTAATCAAAAAGTAAAATATAATACCTGACATAAATAACATTATTAAATCAAATGCAATATATACTGCATATAAATTAATATATCCAACAAAAGGATAACATATTTTAAATAATATCCCAGTATTTACATATGAACCAAATACTCTAGGTGAAAAATCGACTGCCGTATTAGCTTTATTTAATAAAATTGATTCTCTAAAAAAATCCATTGAAGTCCAAAAATGTGTTCCTGGATCAACTGTTTCATATACAATTTTAAATGGAAAACCAAATCTAACATAACCAATTATAATAATTAAAATAGCTAATATTATTATCGCTAATATATCAAATTTTTTTAAATAATATTTTTGAAATTGTTTATTTTTAAATAAAAATATTCCTAAAGACAATACAAAGCCAAAATTAACAATACTTAATATTAATAACGTACTATGTATATTAAAAAAACTCAAAATATATACAATTATACTATTATAGCAAAATAGAAACATAAATGAAATAAAAATCCATAATAATAAATTTTGATGTTTTTTACTCTTCTTCAATAACAAAAAAGTTATTAACAATAAAATAATAGAAATTAAGTAAATTATTGAACTAAACATTTTTACACCTCCTTAATTGTTTATATAACCTTCAGTAATAATTGCATCATTACAATTTATATACGGCTTAACCGAAAAATTATCAATTGTTATATATCCTTTACAACTTAATAGAAAGACACTATCTGCATTTATTGTATCAATTAAATCTCTT
>CANROQ010000109.1 GCA_947632295.1 uncultured Bacilli bacterium | reverse complement strand
AGTTAATATAAACAAAAAAATCCAAAAACATTAATATTTTTGAATTTTTTAGATAATAATTTAATTACTATTTTATCTTCCCATGATAATACAAACAACGAAAAAGGCAATTCCTAAAAATGCTGTTAATCTAGTTATGAATAATTCTCCACCACGTTCTTTTCGATTGGCAAACAAATTATCATTACCACCAGATATAACATTTGATGCTCCTTCAGACTTACTACTCTGTAAAAGGACAATGGCAATAAGTAAAATTGATATTGTAATTAACAATATTTCCATTATTATTCCTCCTCAACTTATAATAATTTACCATAAATAATTAATAAAATCAAGTAGTAGATAAATTAATTATAAGATTGTTATAAATTTATTCTTTAACTTTAGGATTAATGATAAAAACAGTCGTTTCATCAAAAGATATATTAGAAATAATATCTTGTAATTTATTAAATTTTAAATTTGTAATTAAATCATAATCGTTATAAATAACTTCACCATATTTAATAATATTACTCATAATTTTATTATTAATATGATAAATATTATCACTTGCTGTAATAATCGCACTAATAGAATTTTTCTTTTTTCTCTCAAAATCTTCTTCTAAAATAATTCTATTTTCTAATTCTGTCTTTATAAATTTTATTACTTTATTAGGGTCTTTCGTTTCGGAGAAAATACTAATTAATAGATAATCATCAATAAGAGTTGATGTTAGTGAAAAATTATCATATATTAACTCATCGGCTTTTAATTTTTCAATTAAAGATGATGTTGGTCCTAATTTAATATCAAAATAATATAAAATGCAATTGACAATTTCATATAAACTATAATTATTTAAAGATTTTATAGAAATTTTATAGGATAAGGAACATTTACTTATATTAATATCCATCTCAATTTCTTCTTTTTTAACGGCTACTGTCTTATCTTCTTTATATTTTTTTACCTCGATTTTTTCCTGTGGAGCAAATTCTTTTTTATTTTGATTTTCTTTTATAATATTTATAGTTTTTTCTGGATCAACTGCCCCAGTTACAACCACAAACATATTACTAGGATGATAAAATGTATTATAACATTTATATAAATCTTCTTTTGTAATAGCGTAAATACTTTCTTTAGTTCCAACAATTGGATATTTGATTGGATAATTATGTATCATATTGGCTATACTACCCTCATACATTCTCCAAAATGGATCATCTTGATACATACTGCGTTCTTGATCGATAATTCCCTTTTCTTTTTCGACATTTTCATCAGTAAAATAAGGGTCTTGAACATAGTCTAATAAATAGTTCAAATTATCTTCAAAATTTTTTAAACCAGAAAATAAATAAGTCGTTTTAAAATATGATGTATTAGCGTTTGCATCCGCACCATTTTGACCAAAAAAAGTAAAAGGATCGATACCATCTTTTTGTTCGAATAATTTATGTTCTAGAAAATGCGCTACACCATCAGGAACACGGACCATTTTTTTCTCACCAATTGGGACAAATTCATTTGTAATTGAACCAAAATCAGTTGAAAAAGTTGCATGAATATTATGCTTATTTGGCATTGGAACTACATAGATAGATAGACCATTATCTAACTTTTCTATATAGACATCTAAATCAACTCTACTAATCTTCTTCTTCTGCACTAGTATCACACCCTTCTAAAAGGAAAATAGTATCAAGATGAATTTTTTTAGAAAATTCGATAATCATATCTTTTGTAACTTTTTGAATATTTTTAATACGCTCATCAACTAAATCAAAATCTAAATATTCATGACTTATATAATTATTCATAATAGATGCTTGTGAATCTAATGTCGCTTCGGAACTATTTATATAAGTGGCTACGGCTTTTTTAATACTATCTTCATCAAAATCACCATTACACATATTTTTTATTTCTTTTTTAATAAGGCTAACGGCTTTACGATAAGCTTTTTTATCGATTCCTGAAGTGATAATTAGCAAATTATTAATAGGTTTGAATGAAGATGAAATGTAATAGCACAAACTATTTTTTTCTCTAACAGTTTGAAATAATTTTGAATCGGCTCCTCCCCCTAAAATAAAAGAATACACTTTAGCAACATATTGCTTTTCAAATAAAGACATCTCATCACACTTAAATCCCATATATAGTTTACTTTGACTTATATCTTTTGCTTCTTTTACAGTTTTAGTTCGAGCACGAAATTTTTTATGAGTAACAAAATGCGTTCCAACAGGTTTTTTCATCGTATTAATTTGAAATTTTTGATTGAAAATTTCTTTAATTTCCGAAACATTTACATCTCCAATTACAAATATATCGACAATATCTTTAGTTAACATTTTTTTATAAGCATCATAAGCATCTTTTTCGGTCATATTTTCTAAATCACTAATATAACCGTTTGGATTATAAGCATAATTAGCCTTTTTATCCATCTCTTCTAATAATCTATTGGAAGCATATGTACTCGGATTTTCATTTTCTGTTTCAATATTATTTTTAACTTTTTCTTTAACCAATTTAAAAATATCAGTATCAAATTTTTGTCCTTCAACATTAGGATTAAATAATATTTCAAACAAAAAATCTAAATAATTTTCTAAATTATATTCCTCTGTATATTTAGGATCTAGAAAATCGATTTCAAATGATAATATTGAAAAATTTCCCGAAATCATACCACTTGAACTATAAGTTAAATCATATAATTCTTCACTAGCCGTATTTAATAATCGTTCACTTGGATATTTTTTTGTACTATAAACTAGCAATAAACGCAACAAATTTCTAATAGTTATTTCTTCTTTAACTAATTTAGTTTTAAAATTAACTTTTACTTTTACTGTTTTAAAATTAGTATTTTTAATAATATGTAAATTAAATGCTCCCATATTATAATTAGTATAGTTCACAAAATCGCCTCTTTCTAAAAGAATATCATATAAAGTTTTTCTTTATTAGCATTAGCATAATAAATTATTATATACTAAAAATCCTTAAATTTTATATTCAAATTCAAAATCTAAAATACGGACAGTATCGCCATCATTAGCGCCTAATTCCCTTAATTTATCATCAATGCCAATTTTTCTTAATTTATTGGCAAAACGCATAATAGATTCATCAGTTTGAAATTTAGTCATACGTAATATTTTTTCAATTTCCTTACCACGTATTACCCACGCATCATTTTCTTTTGTAATTGTAAACGGTTGCTCACGTTCAAATTTATATAAAATGTGACTTTCAAATTTTTCTTCTTCATAAAGTGGTTCTTTTTTGATTGTTTCTAACATATCTGCTAATTTATTAATAACAATATCGATACCTTTACCTGTTAAACCTGAAATTGGATAAATTTGCACGTCTCCTACTTTTTCTTTAAATTTTTCTAAATTTTCCAAAGCATTTGGCATATCCATTTTATTAGCTAAAATAATTTGTGGTTTAGTTAAAATTTTCGCATTAAAATTTTCTAATTCTTTATTAATAACAACATAGTCATTATATGGATCACGACCTTCAAAAGCACTCATATCGATAATATGCACTATAATACGTGTCCTTTCAATATGTTTTAAAAATTGATCTCCTAAACCTTCACCTAAAGAAGCACCCTCAATTAAACCTGGTAGATCGGCTACGACAAAAGATCTACCACCACTTGCTTTAACAACTCCCAAATTAGGTGTAATCGTCGTAAAGTGGTAAGCCGCAATTTTTGGTCTAGCTGCCGATATTTTACTAATGAAAGTAGATTTACCAACACTTGGAAGGCCAACTAATCCAACATCGGCTAACAATTTTAATTCAACTTTAATTTTTC
>CANROQ010000108.1 GCA_947632295.1 uncultured Bacilli bacterium | reverse complement strand
TTTGTTAGCGCTAGTATATTAATAGTTATATTTACAAAATTATTATTGCGTATTTTTGCTTTTACACAATTTAATGATTTAATTAATATTGTTATATATGATTTTAAAAAGTATTGTATGACTTATATAACAATTGGCATTATATTTATAGTTATTAATTTAGTTATTTATATAGTTAAAAGAAGAAAAAAATTAACTCACGAAAGTTAATTTTTTTTTGTATATTTTTATATTTGTTGAATATAAATAAATAATAAAATGGAGGAATGATATGACTTTAATAATTTTAATTTTATTAGCGTTGTTAGTTTTAATTTTTTTCAGTTTTACTAAAATAGCGTCTTTATCGGATAAAAAATAACCATCTTATATTGACTTAATCCTTACTAAAATGCTAAACTAAATGCGGTATAGTTACTTTTAGGAGGAAAATATGTTAGATATTATATTAGATACCTTAGTAGATAGTTTAAAATTACTACCATTTTTATTTTTAACTTTTTTAATAATCGAATATCTAGAACATAAAATTGATAATCAAAAAATTATTAAAACTTCTAATAAATTAGGACCATTGGTAGGAAGTTTACTTGGTGCTTTTCCCCAATGTGGTTTTAGTGTGTCTGCCACTAATTTTTATATCACTAGAATTATTACTTTAGGTACGCTTATATCAGTTTATTTATCGACTAGTGATGAGATGTTACCAATCATGTTGGCTCAAAAAGTTCCTGTCGGTGATATTATTAAAATTTTGCTACTTAAAGTTTTAATTGGTATGTTTTTTGGTTTTATTATCGATTTCTTTTTACGAAATAAAAAGAAAAATATCGAAATTAAAGAATTATGTGAACACGATCACTGTAATTGTGAAAAAGGAATTTTTTTATCATCTCTTCAACATACGCTTAATATAATGATTTTTATTTTAGTAATAACTTTCATTTTAAATTTAGGATTTTATTATTTAGGTAATGAAATGCTTTCGAAAATATTTTTAAAAAATAATATCTTTAGTTCATTTATTTCTAGTTTAGTTGGTTTAATTCCTAATTGTAGTGCGAGTATTATGATTACGGAACTATATTTAAAAAATACCATAACCTTTGGTGCGACGATGGCTGGATTATTAACTGGTAGTGGAGTAGGAATATTAGTATTATTTAAAAATAATAAAAATTTAAAAGAAAATTTTAGTATCTTATTGCTTATATATGGAATAGGGGTAGCAAGTGGAATTATCATTGATTTATTGATGACTATTTTCTAAATTATTATTAGAGAGTATAATTGTGCCAAAATTTGAACATAATTTTATTTATTATGTTATTTTAAATAAAAAGGATATTGTTATTGATAATTCTTATAATTTTAATTTTGTACCTAATTCTAAAGAAGAAACTAAAGTTGCGTATACTATTTTGTTTAAAATGTTAGATTATTTTAAATTACCTAGATTTAAAATTGCTTTTAATGAAAATGGTAAGCCATATTTTGAAAATTCTAATCTACATTTTAATTATTCACATTCTAAAAATTTTTTAATTTGTGCTTTAGCTAGTGATGATGTTGGTGTTGATATAGAAGAAAATCGCCAAATTAGTGATATTATTGCTAAACGTTATTTAAATGCAGTTTGCGAAAATCAAGAAAGATTAAATTTATGGGTAAAAAAAGAGGCTTATTCAAAACTCTACGGTATAGGTTTTAAAATAGATTTTTCTAAAATTGATTTAGACATTTTAAGGCAAAAAGAAAAGTTATTTATAAGTAATAATAATTATACTTGTGCTATTTTATCATCTAGTGGGATGTGTAAATGTTTAAATTCGAAAATCAAGTAGAATTTAAATTTTTTTGTTAAAGTATGCTATAATACAGTAAATGAGGTGACATTATGCACGAATATATAATATTAGAAATTATTCCAACAGCCACTAAAAATGGTGATGTTATTCAACTTTCAGCCTTAAAAATAAAAGATTTAAAATTACTTGATCGTTTTGATTATCGCTTAAATGAAGACAAAATTTATTTTAATCAATTGAAAGATTTGATTAATTATGACAAGGATAAATTTATATATAAGGATACTACTTTAGAAATTATGGATAATTTTTATAAATGGAGTGAAAATTTACCTTTACTTATAATTGATAATAATTATACTTTGAATTATTTAAGTAATTTTGAAAATAGAAAAGAATCAATTTTTAAATATTTAAATATGGAATATAATGATAATGTAATAGAAGATATTATTGTAAAATATAATCTAGAACCTAGTAATTATATTGTTGATTTATTATATGAAGCTTTAATTTATGAAAGCAATAATAAAAAAATAATTTGTTAAAGGAGCAGTATTAATAATGCAGATAATAGAAGAAAAAGAATTATTAAACTTTGTATGTTACAATTTTACGGATAGTAATTCAACGATTTTCCAATGTGATTATGCTGGGAAACTTTATGCTTATAAACTTTTCCAAAATCAAGATTATTTACTAGATATTATAGATAAAATTAATTTATTAGGTGATTTAAAAATCGAAGGTTGCTTATTACCAGAATATTTTGTTTCTTCTAATGGAAATATTAGGTCTTATTTAACTAAATGGGGAGGAGAATATCCATTATATACTATTATTGATGAGGTTAGAAATGAAATCAAAATTGAAATTTTAAAAGGTATAAAAGAAAATTTATTATCACTTCATAAAGCTAAAATAATTCATGGAGATATTCATTTTGGAAATATTTTAGTTGATATATATAATTTATCAACTTATCTTATCGATTTTGATAATTGTGCTGTTAATAATTTCGAAATCAATACTAATATTTGTAGTTATTATGCCAGGGAATATATTAAGAAATATGGTGTTAATGAAGGATTAGATAATTTTTTATTTAATCGATTGACATTTGAGGCTATAAATGATTTATGTTTTGAAGAAGTCGATAATTATATTTTAAATGGTGAAAATAAGTACTTTGAATCTAATAGTATTTATAATGATATTTGTGATACAATGTTATTGAATAGTGATAAACCAACAAATAAATTTTTGATAGATTGTTATCAAAAAAAATTAATTTATAATTAAAGAGGTTGTTATGAAAAAACAAAAAATTGAAACTGAATATACAAATATTAAGAAACAAACTTTGAGAAAAGAAAAAAAGAATAAAAAATTAACTAACTATAATTGGGTGATTAAAATTACTTTGTTAGCGTTTGTTATTTCTTTTTGTTTTTCTTTTGCATCAGAATTAATTATTCCAAATGTTAATATTTTTGTTGGTATTTTATTAGTTATAATTTTTATATTTATCGGAATTATTTTTGATATGGTAGGTATGAGTGTAGCCAGTGCTGATCCTATTCCATTTCATTCGATGAATTCAAGAAAAGTAAAAGGTGCCAAATTAGCTGTCAAGTTTAAAAAGAATTCTGATAAGGTAAGTTCTTTTTGTAATGATGTTATTGGCGATATTTGTGGTATTGTATCAGGTTCGGCTGGGGCGATTGTGTCGACTAGTTTAGCAGCCAAATTTAATCTTAATGTGTTTATAACTACACTAATTGTTATGGCTATTATTTCAGCTTTAACAATTGGTGGTAAGGCATTATTTAAAAGTTATGCGATTAATAAAAGTAATATTATTTTGTATAATTTTTGTCGGATAATTTGTCTTTTTTATAAAGAACATTGATATATAATTTTGTAGAATGCTTTTTTTAAGCATTTTTTTTGCAATTTTTTTTTAAAATTTTAAAAGGGATTTAAAAGACTTATCTATAATAATATAATTGGGAGGTGATTTGAGTTAAAATATA
>CANROQ010000107.1 GCA_947632295.1 uncultured Bacilli bacterium | reverse complement strand
GGTCCATATAACAAAGTTTCATCATTATTTATACCAGGAACAATTTCATTTAATTTATCTAAACCTTCTAAAATATTTGTTATGATACGATATGGTAATACTAACGCTAAATCACCTGCTACGCAATCTTTTAAAGTTGGCTCAATAAAACCTTTATTAATTCGATGCCATTCAGAACGTCTACCAATTTTTAAATCTTTTAATGTTTGAATAATTGGTTTACCATCTCCCAATACATTAGCAATTCTAGCAATTGATTCACCATATTGGCGAGTGTTAGTAACAGGTTCAGTTAGGTTAACTTTGGAGATAAAAGCAAAATTTGTATTATTAGACTTTTTTTCTTTTAGAGCATGACCATTTACACAAATATAGCCATAATAATTTTCTTTAGCAACAAAACCTTGAGGATTAGTACAAAAAGTTCTAATCTCATCATTATAAGTTGGTGTTTTTATAAAAATAGTTGGATCATAAATAACATTGCATAAATCTTCCATTATTTCTTTTCTAACTTCAACACGAACGCCAATTTCGATACTTTGTGAAATATATGGGATATGATATTTATCGGCTAGTTCTTGAATCCATTTAGCGCCAGTTCGACCAGGAGCTACAATTACGTTTTTAGCCTGAACTTCTACCTCTTCTTTGCTACATTTATAAGTAACAATACTATCACTATTTTTTTGGCTGGCAATATCGATAACATCGGCACATTCTATTAAGTGCACTCCATTATCTTTTAGAAAGTTAGAAAAATTAATAATATGTTCTGGTAGTTTATCACTGCCTAAATGTTTTTGTTTTATAAGTAATAACCTAGCTCCAGTAACTGCAACTTTTTTCTTAATTTTCTCGGCTTCTTCAGTATTACTTGGATATACTTTACTATCCATATTAAATTTATTAAATATTTTTTCTGTATCATCGATTATTTGATAAGCCTCATCATTAGACATATACTTAAATAAATCTGATTTCCCAATTTTTGGAATAAAATTAAGTTTGCCATCGGAAAATGTCCCAGCCCCACCATAACCGGATAATATTTGACAAGGATTACAATTAGCACATTGAATTTTATGTTTATTCATAGGACAAGCCCTATTTTCAGCAAATTTTCCTTTATCTAATAATAATATATTTAAATTTTTGTCTTTAGTAATTAATTCGTAGGCCGCAAATAATCCAGCAGGACCTGCTCCCACAATCACAATATCATAATGCTCCATAATATACCTCTTTTCATATTAATTGTAGCATAGATTAAAATTATCGACAATATAGATAATTAAAATATATTATAGATACATATAATTATATGAGGAATGATATCGTGAAAGAAAAAATAATTTTAGTTTTAAAAGGTTTTATTGTTGGACTAGGAAAAATTATACCCGGTGTTAGTGGTGCGATGTTAGCGATAACTCTTGGCATATATGACAAGTGTATAGATGCGATAAGTAACTTTACAAAAAACATAAAAAATAACATTAATTTATTATTTTTTGTTTGTTTAGGCATTGTTATTTCAATAGGAATATGCAGTAACATAGTAATATTTTTGCTAAATAATTATTATTTTATAACTATCTGTCTTTTTATTGGATTAATGCTTGGTGGTATACCAAAATTGTATAAAGATAGTAAAGTCGATGTCAAAAATTTAAAAAATATTATTTTAATAATTATTACATTTTTAATTATTATATTAATAAATATTATTAATCCTAATCATATGGTTAAAATGAATGCAAATTTTTTGATATTAATTGCTTTAGGATTTCTTGAAGCCTTTGCAATGGTTATACCAGGTATAAGTGGAACTGCTTTATTAATGATGATTGGCTATTACGATTTAGTTATTTTAAGATTTAGTCAAATTTTTAACATCGCATCTTTATTTGATACAATCGAATTTTTTATACCATTTGGTTTAGGTATGTTACTAGGAGTTATTATTATGTCTAAAATTATTAACTATTGTTTTAAACATTATCCAATCAAAACATATTGTATTATTTTTGGATTAATCTTATCATCAATTATTATCTTATTGTCAAATTTAATATCATTTAATAATTTCTTTTTAGGATTAATATTTATAATAATTGGTTTTTTGATATCCTATTTTTTAGAATATACTATTAAAAGTAAATAGTACAATAATATTTTTTTAAGCATATATTTAATTGAGGTGAAATAATGGAAAAAAAATTACCTGAGATATTTGCTAATAAAATAGATAAAAATATAAATAATAACGAAAGATTTTATTATTCTAAATTAAATGAACAAGAAGAAAAAAAAGAACCTACTAAAGTAACAAATCAAAAAAATAAACCAGAATTAAATGTAAATCAAAAAATAAATAAAATCTTTAATTCAACTAAATATGTATATAAAGCAGATGTTAAAATTACGTTAGAAAACGAACAAATTGAATGTCGTATAATTGGTAGAAATCCAAATCATTTAATTACTATAGATAATAAATTAATACCAATAAGTTCTATCATTGATATTGATTTTATTGATAATTCAAAATAGGCCATTTGGTCTTTTTTTGTTTGTAAATATTATATTTATTCGATTTCACAAATTATGGAGTTAAAATTGTAATAATGTGAAGTTATTAAATAAAAAAATGTATTTTTGTAATATGACTATTATTTAAAATATTGATATAATATAAATGAAAAAGTCACTAGATGTTGAAAGAAAATTTTAATAATTAATAATAAATAAAATATCAGTAAACTAACGGTTGAGATAAAATTAACTATATATATAGTATAATTATTTTGAGGTGATTGATTATGGATAATAATAAAATTGGCAAAACTATAGCGTCTCTAAGAAAGAAAAAAAATTTAACTCAACAAGAACTTGGAAATAAACTTTTTGTTACCGATAAAGCAGTAAGTAAATGGGAGCGAGGATTAAGTTTACCAGATATTACTATTTTAGAAAAATTATCACAAGTATTGGATTCCGATATTTATGAAATACTTCAAATAGAAAATAAAAATAATATAGATATTGAAAAATTATTAAAAGAAGAAAAAATCAGGATAAAAAGACAATTAAATAAAAAAACAGCAATAATTTCAATACCAATAATTTTATTTATTTTTATTATTTTATTTAAACTTTTACCATTTGGATATAATGTTGAACATATTAGGTATTTATATTATGATAACAAACTCATAAACTTAGGTATTCCTAAATTTTCCTTTATGATGAAAAATAATGAAAATATTTATTCTTATAAAAGTTTTAGAGGCAAAAGTGTCTTAAAAAGTGAAATAAAAAATTATGTAAATACTTTAGAACACATATCTTGTAATAATACTGTTTACTACTATGATCCCATTTCAAAAACTACCATTATTGATTATTCTATTGTTGGTAACTTATTGTATAATACAATATCATATAATATTAGAAATGGAAATTATTGTAATACTTTACAAATTGAAGAATACGCAGAAAAATTAGGTATTTTAAATGGCATGCATACATTGTATAGTGAAAATTCAAATTTAATAATTCAATTTTTTCCTACAATAAGCAAAGTAGATGAATTTACTAGTGAATTTAATGCTTCAATGAATATCTATTACATGGATGGAAATGACGCTAAAATTATTGAAAGATCATATGGAACGATTGAAATAAAAGAAGATATATTAACTTATTATCGAGTTAAAATTACGGAACATACAGAAGATTTAGAAATCCCTAATGTATCAAATTTTATTATAAAAGATCACAAATTGATTCTTCAAGAAAACTATTTAGATGATTATGAAAAAAGTATTATTTTGCAATAAGAGGT
>CANROQ010000106.1 GCA_947632295.1 uncultured Bacilli bacterium | reverse complement strand
ACTGATTTTTTAAACGATGATTTATCAAATTGGTATATCAGAAGTAATCGTCGTCGTTTTTGGGAAAGTGAATTGACTTTAGATAAAAAAGCCGTTTATCTAACAACTTACGAAACATTACTTACTTTAGTTAAAATGATTGCTCCAATTGCACCTTATATATCAGAAGAAATTTATATGAATTTAACAGATGGGACTTCAGTTCATTTAGCTGATTTTCCAAAATATGATGAAAACTTAATCAATGAAGAAATTGAAGAACGTATGGATTTAATTCGTGATGTTTGTAGTTTAGGTCGTTTTGCTCGTGAAGAAGCAAAGATAAAAGTTCGTCAACCAATTAGTGAATTAATTTTAAATAAACATTCTAAAGATATTATTGGCGATTTAATTTCTATTATTAAAGAAGAGTTAAATGTTAAGAACGTTTTATTTACAGATGATATGGAAAAATATATGGATTATGCGATAAAGCCTAATTTTAGAGAAGTTGGAAAAATGTTTGGCTCTAAAATAAAGGATTTCCAAAATTTATTATCTACTTTAACTAATAAGCAAATAGAGCAAATAAAAGATGGCAAATTAACAGTCGATTTTTTAGGTGAAGCGTTAGATATAACTAATGATATGGTTGAGATTAATATCAAAGTAAAAGACGGTTTTTGTTCTTCAAGTAACGCTAAAACATTTGTTATTTTAAATACTGAATTAACTGAAGAATTAATTTTAGAAGGTTTGATGCGTGAGATAATTAGAAAAGTTCAAAGTTTAAGAAAAGAAGCCGATTTGAATATTGTCGATAGAATAAAAATATATTATAATGGTTCAAAAGAAATCGATGAAGCAGTTAATCATTACCTAGAATATATTAAAAGTGAAACTTTAGCATTAGATATTATTAAGAAAAATGATTTGCTTAAAGATTGTGAATTGAATGATTTACAAGTTGGTTTAATGATTGAAAAAGTTTAAAATATATTAATTAATTTGTATTAGTAAAAAAAATATATGCAAAATCATATATTTTTTTGTTTTTTAAAAAGGGATTTTTAAATATTATCTCGAATGATATAAGTAGAGGTGATAAAAATGGTTGATGAAACAAAATTAATGTTAGGAACTTATGACTGTATATTTAAGGCAATTATGTTAGATAAAAATAATATCGATTATTTGAAAGAATTGATCCATTATATAACAAAAATTCCTATGATTGATTTAAGAAATATTGAGGTAGTAAATTCTGAACATATTGTCGATAATAAAAAGGATAAAAAAATGCGAAGTGATATTATAATTAATGTTGGAAATAGAGTGATTAATTTAGAAATGAATAGAGAATATTATGAAGGAATTTTTGCGAAAAATAATGCTTATTTACAAAAAATTGCTTCAAATTTATATATTGAAGGCGAAGATTATTTAACAGCTAAAAGTGTTATTCAAATCAATTTTGATAATTTTAGTCATTTTCCAGGCGAACAAGAAATATATAAATTTATCTATAAAGAAGATAAAATTAATATAATATTACCAGATAATCCAATAAAATATCATATAGACCTAGCATATATAAGAAAAAAATGTTATAATAAACCTGTAGTGAATTTAAGTAAATTTGAAAGATATTGCTTATTATTGATGGCTGATACTAAAAAATTTGCGAAAAATGTAGCAGGAGACGATAAAATAATGAAAAAAGTAACTAAAAAATTAGAAGAATTAAACCAAGATAAAAATATCATAGGATTATATAATGCCGAAATAGAAGATGCAAAAATTATGCGAACTAAATTGAAATATGCTGAAAAAACCGGAATGGAAAGAGGCATGGAAAGAGGTATGGCACAGGGCCTAGAAAAAGGCATGGAAAAGGGTATTATATGCGGAATTAAACAAGAAAAAATGCAAATTGCTAAAAATATGTTAAGTAAAAATATGGATATTAATTTAATAGTAGAATTGACTAATTTATCGTTTGAAGAAATCGATTCTTTAAAATAATTTAGAGGATTTGTTTTAGTTATAGTTAAATTAAAAAAGTTAATAAAACATATTTTATTAATCTTAATTGGTATTCATGAACAAATGTATGATATAATTAATTAGGTGATGATTATGTATTCTTATATAAAAGGTAAAATTGTAGATATTGAAAGTAATTGTATTGTATTAGAAAATCATGAAATTGGCTATTTAATATACACAGCTAATCCTTATTCTTTTGAGTTAAATACTGACACAATAATTTATTTATATCAATATGTACGAGAAGATGAAATTAGTTTGTATGGGTTTAAAAGTAAGGCTGAAAAAGATATGTTTTTAAAATTGATTGAAGTAAAAGGACTAGGTTGTAAAATGGCACTGCCAATGCTTGCAAACGGGGCTGTTGATGGTATTGTCAGCGCAATCGAAAATGAAGATATAAACTATTTAAAAAAGTTTCCTAAGATTGGTGATAAAGTAGCACGTCAAATTATTTTAGATTTGAAAGGAAAATTAGTATCAACTGAAGAAAATCATAATGAATCTCATAGCGAAGAATTAATTGAAGCATTGAAATCTTTAGGTTATAAACCTGCCGATATTAAAAAAGTATTAACAAATATCCCAAAAGATGATACAATAGAAAATCAAATTAAAGATGCTTTAAAATTATTGATGAGGTGATTTATGGATTTAAAATATACGAAACGTACAATTAATAAATTGACATTGTATGAAACTGATTTATATGAAGGTAAAATTGTTGTTATACCACATTCTAGAAATCTTTGTATTCTAAAGTCAAATGGTACGTTTATTCAAACTGATACAATATGTTGGAAAAAAGAAAACAATTATGTCATGATTAACTATGGTACCTATAATTATGTTTTAATTAGAAAATTTTCTAATAATGCAAATGTTGCTAATGAATTATATTTTGATATTGATGATTTAAAAGATAAAGGAATAAACTTAACTGATTTTTTTCCTATATATCCTAATGTTCAAATTTTGAAATATTATTTAGAAAATAATAATGTATCAAAAAATTCTATTGATAAATGTCTTACTTATTGCTCAAAAATTGATAAAAATTTTTATAGAAATGGTGTATAAATGAGAATTGGAATTGATATGGATGATACCATTTGCGATACTTGGAATTATTTAATTCCTTATATTAGTGATTATTTTCATATAAATATTAATGATTTAAAAAATTCAAATAAAGTATATTACGAAGCCTGTAATTGCACATTTTTAGAATATTGTAATTTTTTTAGACAAAATTCTATGTCTTATGCACTAAATTATCCATTAAAAAATAATGCTAAAGAAGTTTTAAAAAAATTAAAACAAGATGGGCATACGATTATTTTTATAACAGCACGTAGCACAAATGGTTATGATGATCCTTATAAAGTTAGCGCCGAGTATCTCATAAAAAATGAAATTCCTTTTGATAAATTAATTGTAAATGCCATAAAAAAAGAAGAAGTTTGTGTAGCCGAGGAAATTGATTTATTTATTGATGATAGTGTGGATAATTGTACTAAAGTTGCAAAACAAAATATTAATGTTTTATTGTTTGCGGCTAGACATAATAAAGATTGTTTTAAATTTAATAAAGTATTAGATTGGTTAGAAATATATAATAAAATAGAAAGGATAAATGATAATGGACGAGAGAATAATCAGTTCCGAAGAAACAAAAGATGATGAATTTGAGGTTAATATAAGACCTAGATTATTATCGGAATATATTGGACAAAGCGAAGTTAAAGAAAATATGGAAATATATATTAAAGCCGCTAAAATGCGAAATGAAGCCTTAGATCATGTGTTATTATATGGCC
>CANROQ010000105.1 GCA_947632295.1 uncultured Bacilli bacterium | reverse complement strand
TAGTAATGTTACTATAAATTCTGATACATCTAATATTGAATTAACAGAAATGGAAATTCCAATATTAAAGGAGGTAACTCTATCATGAAATTAATTAAATATATGCCTCTTTTTTTGCAAGATGTAAGAGAATTTCAAGAAATATTTAAAGTAGAAGATAAGGAAATAGATAGTCTAAAAGAACAAATTGAAAATGTACTAAAAGAAATAATAGTAACTACTGCAGAAGGATATGGACTAGATAGATACGAAAAAATATATAATATACAAAACACAACAACAGATGTAGAAACAAGAAGATTTAATATATTAAGTAAAATCAATAACAGATTACCATATACAGTAAATTGGTTAATTAACAAATTAAATAATACAGTTGGAGAAGATAATTATAGATTAGAAGTTGATCATAACAATTATAAAGTAAATATTGAGATAACATATTTATTTCAAGACATAGCTCTATTACTTAATAGGGACCTGCGAGAACAACTACCCGCTAATTTAATTATAAATATAACATTATATCAAATTGAAGAATGTCAAAATTATTGTGCAGGAATTGTTCATACAGGAGAATTTATAGAATTAAGGCAGGTGATTTAAAGTGGCTATTTTTGGTGGATTAGTAAAAACTAATGCTGGAAGAAACTTGGATGCGAAAGTAGCATTGGGAAAAGAACTAAAGTTTAAAAGAGTTGCTCTTGGAGATGGCGAACTGGGACCATCTGAAAGTATGCTGACATTAACAAGATTAAAAAATGAAAAACTTAATCAAGATATTGTTGGAATAAGTATAATACAAAATGATAAAGTTAAAGTTACTTTTAAATTTACTAATCAAGGTTTAAAAGAAGGATTTATTTGGAGAGAAATAGGTTTAATTGCAGAAGATCCAGATACACAAGAAGAAATATTGTATTTATATGGAAATGCTCGAGAAAATGGCGAATATATTTCTCCTGAAGGTGGAGCAGACATATTGGAAAAAAATATAGATATGATAATTATCACAAGCGATACTCAAAATATCTCAGCAATTATTGATAAGAGTTTAATCTATGTTACGCAAAAAGAATTTGAAGAACTGAAAAATGAAATGAAAAATCAAATTATAGTATCAGAAGAGAATCCAGAGCAAGAAGAATGTATATGGTATCAAGTTGTAAAGTCAAAGCCAGTACCGAGTGAAATAGCAGAAGTAATGGTTGAAACGGCAGTGTATGATGAAAATTCTACATATCAATTAGAAACAATTACGAACATGACAGACGATGAGAGTGACCAAAATAAAATAATTGAAAAAGAAGAATAGCACCTAAAAAGGTGTTATTTTTTTAGCCTGAAATTGCTGAGAAGGCTTAAAACTAGCAAAATTTTAATTTTATTAGGAGGATAAAAAAATGGCAAGTGCAAATGTAAAAAAAGCAATTTTAAAAAAGAAAATAGGAGATGTAGTTTATGAACTATTAGTTAAAACATCAGCAGATTTAGTAGAGGTAGCAGATAGTCAAACATTAACGGAGAAATTGGCAGAATTAAATTCTGCAATACAAGGTAAAGCAAGTTCAAGTGATATAACGACAGCAATAGATAACCTTATCAATTCAGCACCAGGTACTTATGATACATTAGGCGAAATTGCTACTTGGATACAATCTCACGAGAGTGAATTTAAAGGATTACAAGCAATAGCAGGAAAGCAAATGAAAGGTGCAACAGCAGAAGAAAAAGGAGAAGCAGGAACCGTTCCAGCACCGGAAATAACAGACAAAGACAAGTTCTTAAAAGGAGATGGAACTTGGGGAACACCAACAGATACAAAATATTCTAAGGCATCAGCTGATCAAGATGGTTTAATGAGTAAGGAAGATTTTACTAAGTTACAAGGATTAAAAAATTTTGATATTAGTTCAGTAACAACAGACAATGTAAAAGAAGGAACAACTAATAAATATATAACAGCTGCAGAAAAAGAAAAATTAGGTAAAGTAGGAAGAATACTAATACAAAAAGATGAGCCTGAAGATTTAGATGAAGCGGATTTGTTCTTACAAGATCTTACTGAAGAATAAAAATATTCTAATTAGGAGGTGCAAAAATGGCAACAGAAGTTGATATTTTGATGCAACAGAAATTAAAAAATGGAGATACAAAAATAATGTATCCAGTTACAAAAATGGAAAATGTTATTGTTAATAGAAAAGAAATAACTCTTGACACAACATGGACTAATGAAGCTGCACCATATACTAAAACAGTAGAAGTAGAAGGAATAACAACCGAGAACTTAGTTAGAATATATCCAATTTGGTCAGATGTTTTAGAAACAAGAGCACAAGAGCGTGAAGAATATGCAAAAATAAGCAAAGTGGATAGTCAGAATGGGAGCATATTAATTACTTGTGATGAAGATAAACCAACAATAGCATTAAAAATAAGACTGGAGGTGTTGTAGTATGCAAGGAGATGTTTTAGGACAAGTTGGAGCAGCGGTTGGTGGAAATTTTGTTATAACATTTACAACAATTCCAGAAAATGCAACAGTTACAGTAAAAGACGAAAAAGGGAAAACAATAGAACCTTCTACAGATAAAATGTATAAATTAAAAGCAGGAAATTATATATATGATGTTGTTGCAGAAGGTTATTTTAGCAAAACAGAACAAAAGTTACCTGTTTTGGAAGATGGAAAAGTAGAGGTAACACTAGATAAAAAATTATATGTAACATTTATTTTAAATCCAACAGATGCAACTTTAGTAGTAAAAGATGGAAGTGGAACAGTACAAACGGCACAAGAAGATCATACATACGAATTGAAAGCAGGAATGTACAGTTATTCTTGTAGTAAAGAAGGCTTTAAAAGTGTAGAAAATGTTTCTTTTGAAATGACAGAGGATGAAGAAGAAAAAACAATAAATGTATCTTTGCAAGATGCATCTATTTATGGAGTAAGAAGATCTTTAACAATATCATCTACAGCTTGGGAAAGAATTGAAAATGGCAGTGGTAAAACTGCCAAGGCACAAACAAGTGCAAGCACTGTACAAAATGATTTTGATAATATTAAGCCTTGGTCAGATATTAAAATTTGTGATGTATTAAAAGATGGAACAGTAAGTTCTTATGAGGGAGATCCTACATTTAGTGCAACAAGTCCAAAGGGCTACATAATGGTGGAAATACCAGAGTTTTGGTATAAAAGACAGCAAACTAGTGGATATGAATATATTTATATATCTGCTGTAGAACAAGATGGATATAAAAAAGCAACCAAAAGATATGTTGGAAAATATGATGCAGGAGGCTCAAGTTCTGCATTGACTTCAAAAAGTGGTGTTGCTCCTTGTGTTAATATTACAATTGCAAATGCAAGAACTGCAGCTAAAAAAATAGGTACAAATTGGGGATTATTAGATATTGAAACTTGGTCTATAATACAAATGCTTTATTTAGTAGAATTTGCTGATTATAATTGTCAAAAGGTAGTAGGAGCAGGAAGAAGTAATAGCAGTTCTGCAGTTAATTCAGGAAAGATGGATAGTATTGGAGCAAAATCAGGAAGATTAAGTAATGCAGAAGATGGTGTCGTTTATAGAGGCATGGAAAATCTATGGGGTAATGTATTTCAATGGTTAGATGGAGTTAATTTTGATAATAGTACAGGTCAAGCATGGATAAGCAGGAATCAAAGCGATTATGCTTCAGGAAAAACATCAAGCCCTTATACTAAATTAGGATATAAATGCCCATACGATAGTGGATATGTAAAAGAAGTTGGATGCGATGCAAATAATCCTGACATACAATTACCAAAAACATACGGAGGCTCCGATAGCACTTACATACCAGACTACTCCTACTCGGGCGACGCCGTTGTGTGTGTCGGCGGTGG
>CANROQ010000104.1 GCA_947632295.1 uncultured Bacilli bacterium | reverse complement strand
CTTTTTTTTCAGTGATGGTCTAACAAATATGTTAGATGATGAGCAAATTGTAAAAGTTTTAAATTCTGAATTAGCTATTGAAGATAAAATGAAAAAATTAATATATAAGGCTAATAATCGTGGTGGAAACGATAATATTTCAGTAGCGTATTTAATAAAACGAGGTGAGTAATATGGTAGTTAAAGGACAAATGATTAATGAAAGATATCAAATTATCCGCTTAATCGGTGAAGGTGGTATGGCTAATGTTTATTTAGCCCATGATATTATATTAGATCGAATGGTAGCTGTTAAAATATTGCGTGGTGATTTGGCCGATGACGAAAAATTCGTGCGTCGTTTTCAGCGTGAGGCTATTGCTGCCAGTTCTCTAACACATCCTAATATCGTTGGAATGTATGATGTTGGCGAAGATAATGGTGATTATTTTATCGTTATGGAATATATAGATGGTAAAACTTTAAAAAGTTTAATAAAAAAACGTGGTGCTCTTACTTTACCAGAGGTTATGGATATTATGTTACAATTATTAGATGGTGTAAAATGTGCCCATGATAGTTATATTATCCATCGTGATATTAAACCACAAAATGTTTTAATTTTAGATGATGGTACGGTTAAAATTACCGATTTTGGTATAGCTACAGCTTTAAATAATAATGAATTAACGCAAACAAATTCCGTTATGGGTTCAGTTCACTATTTACCACCAGAACAAGCTAATGGAAAAAATTCAACCGTAAAAAGTGATATTTATTCTTTAGGAATTTTAATGTATGAATTACTTACTGGTAAACTTCCTTTTAAAGGTGATAATGCTGTTGAAATAGCAATTAAACAAATGCGTGAAGAAATACCAAGTGTTTGCTTATTTAATCCTGAAATACCACAATCAATTGAAAATGTTATTTTAAAAGCATGTGCGAAAAATCCTAAAAATCGTTATGATAGTGTTGCGGAAATGCAAGAAGATTTAAAGACTGCTTTAAATCCGGAAAGAAAAAATGAGGCAAGGTATGTTTATAAATATGATGAACAGGATTTAGAAGATACAAAAGAGTTCATTAAAGAGACACGTGAAGAATTAAACAAAAATATTCATCAAGAAGATGAAATGAGTGATGATATGAAGGATAATAAAGATGGAAAACAACGAGGCTTAAATGTAACTTTATTACTGGTAATGGTTGTTTTCGGTTTAATTGCGCTTTTTATCATTGGAGCAATCATCATTTATCCTAAATTAAGTGAAGTGCCAGATATCAAAATACCAGATGTTGCAAATTTGACAAGAGATGAAGCCGTTAAAAAATTAGAAAAATTAGGTTTACATGTTTATGATAGTGATACCTTAAAAAATAGTGATGATATTGAGGAAGGGCTTGTTATCGGAACCAAACCTAGCAAATCAAATGTTGTTAAAAAAGGAAATTATGTAACTTTAGTCATTTCAAGTGGAGCTAGTGGCTATGTAATTCAAGATTATACAGGAAAAAATTATCTTGATATTGAAAAAGAATTAAAAGAACAAAATATTTATGTTTTAATTGAAAAAAAGGATATCTCCGATATAGATGATAAAGAAAATTTAGATCCAAATGAGATAATTGGCCAATCAGTTGAACCAGATACAAAACTAGAAGAATTAGATAAAATTGTTTTATATATTCCTGATATAATTACAAAATATCCTGACTTTGTTTTAGAAAAATGGACTGAAGATCGTGTTCGAGAGTTTTGTGATGAAAATGGTATCATTTTAGAAGTTGAATATAAAGAAACTAATGATTATGTAAAAGGTACGGTTATTAGTCAAAATAGAACAGCTGATACTAAAGTAGTCAGTGGAGTTACTTTAAAAATAACAGTTGCTAAAGAAGAAACAACGACAACAACGACGACAACCAAAACGACAACTACTACTACAACGACTGCAAAGGTAGATAATGATACTGAGGAATAATATGACTGGTAAAATTATTAAAATTTTAAGTAATGATTATACTATTAATAGTAATGATAATATTTATGTATGTAAATCTAGAGGTAAATTTCGAAATTTGAATATTACACCTTTAGTTGGTGATAATGTTAAATTTGATGAAAAAAATAAATATATTTTAGAAATTTTACCACGTAGAAATTTTTTGGTACGCCCACCTGTTGCTAATATCGATCAGTGTGTTATTGTTACAAGTACTAAAGAGCCAGATTTTTCTTCAAATTTATTAGATAAATTATTAAATATAATTGAATTTAATAAAATTAAACCCATTATTTGTTTTACCAAATTAGATAAATTAAACGATAAAGAATTAATAGAAATTAAGAAAATTATGAGATACTATCAAAAGGTAGGTTATGAAATTTATGATAATCAAAATTTAGATGAAGTCAAAAAGATTTTTAAAGATAAAATTACAGTATTTACTGGGCAAAGTGGAGCTGGTAAATCAACTTTATTAAATAAGTTAGATTTTAAATTAAATTTGAAGACGAATGAAATTTCTAAAGCATTAAATCGTGGTAAACATACAACTAGACATGTTGAATTGTTATCATTATATAATGGATATGTCGCTGATACACCAGGTTTTTCAGCAATTAGTTTTTTAGATATGACTAATAGTGATATTCGTGATAATTTTATTGAGTTTAATTTGTATCGTGATAAATGTGAGTATAAAGATTGTATGCATGATAGAGAAATTAATTGTGAAATAAAAAGAAAAGTTAATGATACTGAAATTATGTTATCACGATATGAAAATTATTTAAAATTTATTCATAGAGAAAAATAAAAAATTTAGAAAATTTACTACAATATTTATAAATAATGTTAATATGCAAATAATATAAACAAATTATTGAAAATAAAAATAACAAATAATATAATTAAAACAATAATATGAAAGGAGTATCATATGAAAAAAAGAAAAGCATTTACATTAGCTGAGTTGATGGTAGTAATAGCTATAGTTGGAATAATAGCTTTAATAGTAACACCATTAGTAATTAACAATATGAAATCATCAAAACAAAAATTGTATGAGACACAATTAGATAATATAAAATCAGCTGCAAAAGCCTATATGGTTGATTTAGATTTGGAAGATGGTGTAGATTCAGTTACTTTAACCTTAAGCGATTTAAAAAAGAGTGGGTTAGTAGAAAAAGATATCAAAGATCCACGCGATGGGAGTCTACTAGATGATTGTATGTATATAGTTGTAAAAAGAGATTCAAATAATAAGAATATATATGATTATAATATAATAGAAAATAGTGAAAATAAATGTAATTCTAATAGTGAGATTCAATTAATTTTATTAGGAGATAATCCATTAACAGTAACAAAAGGTAAAAAATATATTGAACCAGGTATTATTGTAAAAACACTAAATGGGAAAATGTTAGATATAGATAAAGTAACCATCGATATAGTGAAAAAAACAAAAGATGAAAAAACTCTAGAGATTATAGAAAATAAAAGTTATAAAGAATTAAGCGATATAATCGAAACTAATGATGAATATCATTATTATATAACTTATACTTATAATGGAAGTGAAGGAAAAGATAGTAAAGTTAGACAAGTAAATGTTGAAGAAGCTTATAACCTACAATGCGTAATAGTACCTGAAGGAACTGTTAATAGTAATGGCTGGATAACAAATAATAGTAATGTAAAAATAATAAGTGTAAATACAAATAAGAAAGTACAATATAGTATATCAGCAACTGGGCAAAAGAATTATAGTGATAATCAAGTTATTACTTTAAAAGATGGAACAACTGAAGTAATAGGTTATATAAAAGACGAAGCAGGACATGAAAGTATATGTAAGCGTACAGTAAACATTGAAGTAGGACAACCAAGTTGTGTAGTCAATTTAGAAGGAACAAAAGGAAAGAATAATTGGTACACGAGTGATGTAAAAGCAAAACT
>CANROQ010000103.1 GCA_947632295.1 uncultured Bacilli bacterium | reverse complement strand
TGACGCTAATAAATTCGAAAATATTAGAGCATCTTCAAATCGTGTACAAGAAAAATTAATTGTTGAAGAAGAACCTGTTCTTAATTTAGAAAATATGGTTGAAGAAAAAGAAGAAATAATTGAAACATCGGATAATATTTTTGTTAATTTAGTTGCTAATTTAGATACTAAGGAAACCGAATTTTTAAAAATGATTGTAAATAATAATCCCAAGAATGACTTAGTTGATTTTTGTAAGAAAAATAACGTTTTATATGAAATAATGCTTGAAAATATTAACAATAAAGCCTTAGAGATAATCGGGGATAACCTACTTGAAGACTATGGTAATGAAATAATAATTTATGCTGAATATTTAGATTCAATTAAAGAAAATATAGGAGGTATGTAAAATGAACGATAAAGTTCCTAAAAGAATTGCTACAATGCTTATGAATTCCTTAAAGGGTGGTGTAGTACCTAGAACTGGTTTAGGATATATAGCCGTTGGTCGTGAAAATGAAATTAATGCTTTATTAAACGATGTTTCTATTATTGAAGATGGTGGAGCAACATTTCGATTTGTTGTTGGAAAATATGGTAGTGGAAAAAGTTTTTTACTTCAAACAATAAGATCACATGTTATGGAAAAAGGTTTTGTCGTAATTGATGCGGACCTATCACCAGATCGCCGCTTAGTTGGTAATAAAGGCCAAGGTCTAGCCACTTATCGTGAATTAATTCAAAATATGTCGACTAAAACGCGTCCTGATGGTGGTGCTTTACCACTTATTTTAGAGCGCTGGATAGCTAGTGTTCAAAATGAAGTTATAAATCAATATAATCTAAATCCAAGTGATATGAAATTTATGAGTTTGATGGAAGCAAAAATATATGAAAAAACAAGTTGTATTGAGGGATTAGTTCATGGTTTTGAATTTGCGAAAATTATCAATCTTTATTTTAAAGGTTATTGTGAATCAGATGAAAATAAAAAAAATATGGCTTTAAAATGGTTGAGAGGCGAATATAATAATAAAACTGAGGCAAAAGGTGAATTAGGTATCGGTTTAATTATAAATGATGAAGATTGGTATGAATACATTAAGATATTAGCGGAATTTATGGTCATGGCCGGTTATAAAGGAATGATGATGTTAGTAGACGAATTAGTTAATATTTATAAAATTCCTAACCAAGTTGCTAGACAATATAACTATGAGAAAATTTTAACTTTATATAATGATACATTACAAGGAAAAGCAAAATATTTAGGCATTATTATGAGTGGTACTCCACAATGCGTCGAAGATACAAAACGGGGCATATTTAGTTATGAAGCCTTAAAATCACGACTTGAAGATAGCCGTTTTGCGCGTGATGATTGCCGAGACTTTTTGGCACCTATTATTCGTCTTAAACCATTAACACCAGAAGAAATGACTATTTTAATTGAGAAATTAACACACATTCATTGTGATTTATATGACTATCAAACTACTATAACAGAAAATGATATGATCGAATTTATTAAGACAGAATATGCAAGAATTGGGGCTGATTCACATATAACTCCACGTGAGGTAATTCGTGATTACATTGAACTTTTAAATACTTTATATCAATATCCTGATAAAAAACTTTTAGATATAATTAGTAGCGATAATTTTACTTTTTCTAAATCGACAACTACTGATGAAGAAATAAATGCTGAATTTGCGGATTTCGAATTATGAAAAATGCTTTTGATATGTTAGCCCCTTTTATTCAAGATTATATTTATCGTAATAATTGGACTGATTTAAGAGAAATTCAAGTGGCTAGTTGCGATGTTATTTTTAATAGTGACGCTAATTTATTACTGACATCAGCGACGGCTTCTGGAAAAACAGAAGCAGCCTTTTTACCGATTTTAACTGATATCTATAACCATCCTTCTTCTTCAGTTAGTATTTTATATGTAAGTCCTCTAAAAGCCTTAATTAATGATCAATTTACACGCTTAAATGACTTATTGAACGAGGCTAATTTAAAAGTTACAAAATGGCATGGAGATTCTAGTCAAAATAGAAAAGATAAGATTATCATGAACCCTAATGGTATTATTCAAATTACTCCTGAATCATTAGAGGCTTTACTTATGAATAAAGTTGACGATGCTAAAAAAATGTTTTCAGATTTAAGATATATTGTCATCGATGAAGTTCATTATTTTATTGGTACTGAACGTGGAATTCAATTAGAATCATGTTTAAATCGCCTAACGAGAATTATCGATAAAAATCCAAGAAGAATTGGTTTATCGGCAACTTTGGGTGATTATCATGAAGTCGAACAATGGCTAAATAATGGAACCGGCAAACAGTGTATTACTCCAGTTGTATCAAGTACTAAAAGAACGATTAGCCTTATGCTTGAAAGTTTTGAAAATAAGAGTGATTTTTATGATGCTTTATATAATACATCATTAAATCAAAAATGCATTATTTTTTCTAATTCACGTTCTAATGTTGAAGAAAATATTGCCACATTAAAAGAAATGGCTAAAGAGAAAAAAACAGACGATGTTTATTATACTCATCATGGTAGTGTTAATACATCGTTAAGAGAAAATACGGAAGATTTAATGAAAAATACCGATAAAAAAATTGTAACAGGAGCAACACTTACTTTAGAATTAGGAATTGATTTAGGAAATCTTGATCGTATTATTCAAACTGGTACACCATTTAGTGTTTCGAGTTTTGTTCAAAGACTAGGTCGAACTGGTAGACGTGGTAATAAAGCCATTATGATTTTTTTGTTTGATAAAAGTGACAAAGAGCAAAATTGCCCTATTTATGAACAAATTGATTTTGATATCATAATGTGTATTGCGATAATTGAAATCTATTTAAAAGAAAAATGGGTTGAACCTTTATTCACTCCAAAATATCCTTATGAAATTTTGTATCATCAAACTTTAAGCCATATTACGTCTGTTCAAAGCATTACACCTACTTCTTTAGCGCAATATATGTTAACTTTAGATATATTTAAAAATATTACCAAAGATGATTTTAAATTATTATTAAATCATTTAATCAAAATAGGTCATTTAGAACTTACCGATGAGAATGAATTAATTATTGGTAGTAAAATAGATAAAATGATAAATAATTATAAGTTTTTTTCTGTGTTTGAAAATAAATTAGAATATATGGTCTATGGTGATGCTAAACCGATTGGAACTATTACAGAAAGTATTAAAGTTGGTGAAAAATTAAAATTAGCAGGTCGTACTTGGGAAGTTACTAGTATCGACGATCATAAATTCAAAATATATACTAAACTAAGTTCTGGTGAGGCTAATAACAGTTGGTCAAGTGACGCAAGTACTAATATTCATTATAAAATCATTAGTAAAATTAAAGAAATTTTAAGTGATAATACTGACTATGCTTATTTAAAAGAAAACGCTAAAAAAATTTTAGAACAAAATCGCAATTTATTTCAAAAACATAATTTTACTAAAAAAATAATTATTTCAACTAATATTGAAAATAAAATTATTTTTCCTTGGCTTAGTACCAAAGCACTTAATACATTGTCATATATTTTAAAAAGTGAAAATATTGAAAATTCGATTATTAAAGTAAATGGTATACCACTAGGTTTAAAAGTAGATAGCCTTATAACTGAAAATAGAATTGAAAAAATTTTTGATAATATAGCAAATGATAAAATAACTATCGATGATATAAAAATTAAAAATTTTGAAATAAATAAAAAATATAGTGAATATATACCTAATGAATTAAAAGAAAAAGAATTTCGCTATGATTATTTAGACATTGAAGAATTAAAAAATGAATTAAATTATAATAAAAATTTTACAGAAATGTAAAATTTTTTTAATTGAAAAAAAGGATTAGCAAATTTTTTTAATATGATATATATAGATAGTTAGAAAGGAACAAGAAATTATATATTAAAATAATATAAATATACTATCAA
>CANROQ010000102.1 GCA_947632295.1 uncultured Bacilli bacterium | reverse complement strand
AACATATAGAAAAAATATTGATAAATAAAGAAAAAATGGGCCGTTTGCATTAAAACTATGCACACTACCAGTTAAGATAAGGGGTAATTTTATGAATGAACAAGAAAATAATGAAAAAAAAACGTTAGAAACTAAAAATAAAAAAGTAAATTATATCAAAGAAATTTCTATATATGTTTTAATCATATTAGGAGTAATTTTAATTAGAACTTTTATTATTACGCCAGTTAGAGTCGATGGTGATTCTATGAATAGTAACTTAAAAAATGGTGAAATTCTTTTATTAAAAAAATACGATAAATCATTAAAACGTTTCGATGTTATTGTTTTTAATTATAAAGATGAAAAATTAATCAAAAGAGTTATTGGACTACCTGGTGAGACTGTTACCTATAAAAATAATAAATTATATATTAATGGTAAATATGTAGAAGAAGATATGATTGATAAAACAACCTATGATTTTGAGTTAAGTGAATTAGGAGTTGAAACTATTCCTGAAAATTATTATTTTGTTATGGGTGATAATCGTACTAATTCTACGGATAGTCGAATTATTGGTCTTGTTAGTAAAGATGATATTTTAGGTTCAACTAATTTTATTCTTTTTCCATTTAATAAAATGGGGAGTATTAATAAATAATGCATCATTCTAAAAATATTTTTGAAAAAGTTAGATTATATAAGATTAATCATTTTAGATATATTAAAGGTAGTATTGATAATAAGAAAAAAATTAATTTAACATTGTCAAATCAAGTTATAAAAAAACAATCAAAAATAAAATTATTTTTTAAATTTATAATAGGTTATATTGCAAGTTTTTTTGAATATTTGACTATGAAAAGCAATAAAAAAAATTTAAAGACAACTGTTAGCACTATTAATCAAAATAGTACTTTGAAAAATGCTACTGTTTATGATGATAAAAAATTAGAGACTGTAAAAATTAATACTAATATAAATATAAATAATAAAATTGTAACTGAAAAGAAAGTTGTCGAAATTAAAAATAACTATATTCAAAAAAATGAACAAAGTAAACAAGTTTTAAATCAAGCTAAAAACAATGTAGAAAATACTCAAAAAAATTTTGTTTCACCATCTAAAAAAGAATTACAAGATGTCAAAAATAATTTAATATTATTAGAAGATAAAATTATTTATGCTGATTTTCAAGAAGAATTAGATACATCTAAACAAAAAATATTAAATATTAAACAAAATTTACAAAATAAAAAAAATAGTAATATGGCTATTTTAGATAATTTAAGTAAGGATGAAAATAAAGTAAAGAATGAGATATTAACTTCTAAGAATCAGGTAGATAATCCAACATTAAATATTCAAAAAAATCCTATAAAAAATACAAGTAATGAATTTTTAATTAATGAAAATAAATCAGCATCTTTAGAAAAAGAATTAATTACTAAAGAAGAAGTAAATGAAAAAAATTCTGAAAACAAATTAAATATTATTAATAATGATATCAAAAGGTTCAAACAAGATATTAATGAAAATAATATGGAAATTGATAAATTAATCGAACGATGTGATGAAGATTTATGTTTGATTGATGAAAGGAAAAATTATATTGAAATTGAAAAAGAATATGAATCTACTTTTAAAGTTGAAGAACAAAATCAAATAAATTTTAAATTAACTAAAAAAGATTTAAGACAAATAAAAAACAATGTTAATTCTATTTTAGAGCGTCAACAATATAATTTAGAACAATTAAAAAAATATTCAGCTATGCCTACTACTAGCCAATTATATATTGGTAAGGTTAATAATTTTTTAAAAAGTACTGCTAAATTAACTTTTAGTTTTATTCCTTTTTTTGCTTTTCCCAATAAATTAATTGGTCTAGCTACTAGCGCTATTCTTTTTAATGATTCACTTAAAAGTTATCGTAGAAAACCAAATATGAGTTATATTAATCAAAATTTAAAGATGATGATAAGTAATTCAGAGACTTGTTTAAAAGTAGGCATTCAAAATTCTAAAGAGGCTTTGAATGAAATTAATAGTATTAAAATGTATTTAAATAATGTACCTAGTGAGGTTAAAGATACTTTAGAATATCGTAAATATTTAGTCGATGTTAATTCCGTTCAAAAACTAGTTAATAAACAAATTGAAATGATGCAAAAAATGTCGAGAAATTATAAAGATATAAAAATAAAAGTTAAAAAAATAGAATATTAATTAAAATAATGAGGAATTTTATATGGCATATATTTTTAATAAGGAAAAAGTGAGAGAAGAATTTTATGAATTAGTTGAAGCTGGAAAAGTTGGTGGCATTTGGACTGGCGAAGAGTTTGGTTATGTTAGATTTAATTATATTCTAAATGGCAAACTATATGATCAAGTAGAAGATGAAATGTATCATGGCATAGATGATAATCCAGTCGATGAATATGAATACGATGATTCTAATGGTACAGCTAATTTTATACCAACTTTAAGTGTTAATAATGAAGAAATTTTTTTAGAAAAATTGACTAATTGTTTAAATAAATATAGTGAAATATATCATTTTAAAGAAACGATAAAAAATAATGAGCCAATAGTCATTAGAAATTTAATTTTAATTTTATTTTCTAATGCAAGATATGTAGATTTTGCAAATCCAGAGTTATATTTAGAACGTACTTTAAAATATTTAAATGATACAATATTACAAAAATATAATAACACTATTATTGCTAATGATGTTGAAGAATTACTTAATTCAAATATCGTGATTAATAATAAATTAGATGTAATAGGTTATGAAACACCATATGCCTTTGAAATTAGTTGTCAATTAGGAGATGAAAAATTTTATTTTCCTGTCATAAATTATGCTATTGCTGATAATGTTTGTCATATTTATTCTGTACAAAATAAAAATGCTAATGCAAACAATACTTATCAAAAGAAAATAAAAAGAGTTTTATATAAATTATATGATACAAATCAAATTGAAAATAATGAAGAAAATTTACCAGCACCTAGTTTTATTTTTGCTATGTCTATATTTATGAAAATTTTAAAAAGTAATAATATATCAAATTTAAGAATTGTAACTTTTTTACCGGATAGATATTTTGAAAAAAAGGGTACTGGTAATTTAGAAGTAGATAAAATTCAAAATAATTTAACTCAAAAATTAATTAATTTATTTTATCAAGAAAAAATTATTTTTCCTAATATAGAAATTAATTATCCATTATACGAAGGATATGCCGATGAAGATTTTGGCGATGATTTAGTTATAAAATTACAAGATTTAAATTTATGCAATAATAATTTTTTAAATAATATTTTTTCACAATTAACAATTTCTAATATCGATGAGCATACTAGAAAGTTCTAAATTATTATATAAATTTATTTTTAAATTTTAATTTAGAAAATATATTATTATTTGCTTATATGAAATTTTAAGTTACCTATAGGGTGCTTTTTTTGTTTTATAATAAAAATCTTTTAATATTTATTATTTTAAGTTATAATATATACTTAATTAGTGGTGATTAATATGGATTTATTAAGAAAAATAGAAAAATTAAATGATGATGAGTTAACTAAATTCGTAAAAAAAAGAATATCTTTGTTGGAAAAGAAACAAATGTCTAATATGGTAAGTGATACAATTGGCTATTTACTTGATTACAATCCTTCTATTTTTGATGTTCAAGATTTTTCAAATGAGATACTTGAGGTGCCTGTTTTGGCAAAATTCGATGGCTATATTCCAATTGGTACTAAATTGGTATATGGTATGAGTTATTTTAATCCTGCTAAAATTGTATCAAATGGTGGGTGTTATTATTATATTGATGATGATTCTTATATTTTAGAATTTTGTAAATATATTAAAGATAAAAAAATTGATTCTGAATTAGAACTATTTGATTATTTATTAAATTTTTGTCAAAAATATTTTGGGGTTATTGAAACTATTAAACGTGAAGATATGATAAAATTAATTAA
>CANROQ010000101.1 GCA_947632295.1 uncultured Bacilli bacterium | reverse complement strand
AAATGTTCAGATTATGAAGACTATTTATTAGTTCATATGGGATGTTATGATTATTGTTCTACAACAATATGTGAAAATAAGACAACAACAACTCCAAGTAAGGGTGGAGATGTAACTCCACAACAACCATCTCAACCACAAGAACCTACACCAGTGGTTTATGAATACGAATATCAATTAGTTGTTGATGGAAAATGGGGAGAATTTGGAGAGTGGTCTGAATGGACACAAAATATTGTTTCAAAGACAGAATATAACGAAGTAGAAACAAAGACTGAAAAAGTATTTGAAAAATATGAAGATATAATTGATGGTACTACAACGGAAACTGTTAGTGCTAGTGAAACTGTTACATATTCATGTCCTGATAATTCTTATACATTAAATGGTGACAAGTGTGTAAAAACAAGTGATATTACTGAAAGTATTCCTGCAACAGAAACTAAAAACTATACATGTCCAAGTGGATATACAAAAGAAGGAACTCGTTGTTATAAATATTATAATGATTCTCATACAATGCCTGCTGTTGTAAATACAACATATTATTGTCCTGATAGTTCATATACTTTAAGTGGAGATCGTTGTTATAAAAATATAACAATTCCTGCAACAGCAACATACTCATGTCCAAGTGGATATAATCAAAATGGTAGTACTTGTTATAAAGAGTCAGAAGAAATAATGTCTGCAACAGCAACATATACATGTCCAAGTGGATATACTAGAAGTGGAAGTACATGTTATAAAGAAACATCAGAAACAGTAACAGTATCAACAGTATACACATGTCCAAGTGGATATACGAAAAATGGTAGTGCATGTTATAAGACTGAAACAATATCAGCAAATAAAAGCACAAGTTATACTGATTGGGTTTATTCTTATCAAAAAACATCATCAACACCTTTAACTGACAAAACTACAGAAAAATATGTAGTTGCAGGTGTAAAAGTAAATTCAAGTTGTAAAAGTCCATGTACAAACATGTATACTTATACTTATGATGTTTATACAAGATCACCTAAAACAACATATACATGTCCAAGTGGATATACTAAAAATGGAACTACATGTTCAAAAACAGTAGTTATTAGTGGAAATAAATCATATACATGTCCAAGTGGATATACTAAAAATGGAACTACATGTAGTAAAAGTGTAAAAACAACTAAAGCAGCTACAGTATCATATTCATGTCCAAGTGGTTATAGTAAAATGGGTGATGCTTGTGTAAAAAGAGGTTCAACAACTAAAGCAGCTACAGTATCATACTCATGTCCAAGTGGTTATTCGCAAAGTGGTAGCACATGTTATATGTCAAATAGTATTGCTGCAACACCAAGAATTTCATCATATTGTAGTGAATCAGGTTATGGTTTAATTGATGAATATACATGCGTTAAGACAAGTCAAAATGCTGATATAATTGAAGCTACTGTAAATACTACTTATTCATGTCCAAATAACACATATACTTTAAGTGGAAAAAATTGTTATAAAACTAAAACTAATTCCGAAACAAAACCTGCAACTGAAAATAAAACATATTCATGTCCAGAAGGATATAAACAAAATAATAATATGTGTGAAAAAACAGTTACAAAATATAAGAGAGTAGAAATATATAAAGATGTTACATATTATCGTTCAAGAGTTAGAGAATATATTGCTGGTTCAATTGATTATAAATGGAGTAGAAGTCAAAACGATATTTCATTAATCAAAAAAGGTTATGTATTAACTGGAAAAAGTAGAGTAGTTGAATAAAAAATGCTTAGGCATTTTTTATTTTTATATATTAGCAATTTTATTATAAAAAATGTTAATTAAATAAAGTATATAAGTTTAGATTATATGTAATTGTAAACAAAAAATACTGATAAATAAAACATTTGCTGTACTAGATTTATATTTTGACTTTTATTATAGAATATTTTTAGAAAAGTTTAAGTTTGTAAAATAAAATTTAGTTAAAAATTGACTAAACGTATAAATAATCGATTTAAGAGAAGATTCTATATGGAGAAATTTCAAAAAATATTAATTATAATTAATGTTTTAATAACAAATCAAAGTTAATAAAATTAATTTTAAAAACTTGATTTTAGCGATATTGACATTCAATATTTATAATGATATTATTACAATAGTAATATCGTGAAAGTAGGTAAGAATATGGCTAAACGTCGTTTAAAGAAAAAAGTTAAAATTGGTTTAATTGTTGTCGCTATTATAATTGTGTTAATAATCGCTATTGTAGTTGGAATTAATAGTTATAAAAAGCATCAAACATATATTGCAAGTTATGAATATAAATTAGAAGCTCTAGGCTATAAAGATGACCAATTAGAATATTTATTAAAACAAGATAATAAAATTAAAGATGCTATATTAAATAAAAAATATAATGAGCATATCGTTGATTTTTTAAAACAAAAATATTTTATTTTGAATAATCTTGATGCTTATTTAGAATATTATGATAAAAATAAGAATGATTCATTTGAACATATTATAAGTATCGTAAATGTTAATGCTAATTACGATCACTATGACCATACTAAAGAAACTAATCTTGATGATGGTATTTTAATGCTAGTAAATAAATATAATTATTTGCCAGAAGATTATGATCCGACTGATATTGTTGATGTTAAAAACTGGTATTGTTATGGTGAAAATCAAATTAAAGATGAAGTATATCAAAAATTTATTGAAATGTTCGATGCTGCAAAGGAAGCTGATAAAAAATTAATTATTTCTTCTGGCTATCGAACTCATGAAGATCAAGAAGATACTTATAATAGTTATGTTGATAGATATGGCGTAAAAAAAGCCGATACCCTAGCAGCTCGACCTGGTTTTTCAGAACATGAAACAGGATTAACTTTAGATATTACAACTGGTACTGCTACTAAAGATACGTTTGAAGATACTGAAGAATTTGAATGGTTAAAAGAAAATTCTTATAAATATGGCTTTATTTTACGTTATCCTAAAGATAAAGAAGATATAACAGGTTATGCCTATGAACCATGGCATTATCGTTATGTTGGAATTGAAGTAGCAACTAAAATTCATGAATTAGATATTACTTATGATGAATATTATGCTTATTTTTTAGCTAATTAAAAAGTATGATTCTTATTTTTTATAAATTCACGGAGCATTTTGGTAAGTGCTCTTTTTTCTATTCTTGAAACATAACTTCTAGAAATTCCTAATTCTTTTGCAATTTCTTTTTGAGTTACTTCATCTTGATCAAATAATCCATATCTTTTAGTTATAACTTCTTTTTCTCGATCATTTAAAATTTCAAAATAATCTTTTAATAAATCCAAATTTTGTTGATTGTGTAAATCGAGAGCAAAATCTGGTTTGGGTGTTTTTAAAATATCTAAAAAAGTTATTTCATTTCCATCTTTATCAAATCCAATTGATTCATTAATACTAATATTTTTATTATTTTTTTTATCGCTTCGAAAATACATCAATATTTCATTTTCTATACATCTAGCACAATATGTCGTAATTCTTGTACCATGTTTATAGGAAAAACTATCAATTCCTTTAATTAAACCAATTGTACCTATACTAATTAAATCATCAACTTCATCTTTTCTATGTTCATATTTTTTGACGATATGAGCAACTAATCTTAAATTATGTTCAATTAGTTTGTTTCTAGCATCTTGATCTCCTAATCGGCATTTTTCAACATAATAATCTTCTTCTTCTTTAGATAGGGGATCAGGAAAAACATTGTTAGAATAAGCAGCTGTAAAAAGATAAAAATCTTTGAATAAATATCTAATAAATTTTAAAAACAAAATATCACTTCCCAATTAAATATATGTATAGAAAATAAATATTTATTTTGTCCATAAAATATTTAAAGAACAAAAAAACTTTAAAATATTTCTATTTTAAAGCATTTATTTCTTTTATTGATAAATTGGTATATTTTGAAATTAGTGCAATATCTACTTTTTCTTCTAACATATTTTTAGC
>CANROQ010000100.1 GCA_947632295.1 uncultured Bacilli bacterium | reverse complement strand
GCAATTCTTCCACTTAATCTTTCAATGTCGTAAACTTCTACTAAATAATCTTGTAAATCACTTTTTAAAATGAATTCTTTTAATAAAATTTCTACTGTATCTAGACGACGATTAATCTCATCTTTATTTATTAAAGGATTTTCGATAAAATTTTTAAGCATTCTAGAACCCATAGCAGTTTTTGTTTTATCAAGTAACCAAATAAGTGAATAATTTCGTTGTTTTAAACGCAATGTTTCTATAAGTTCCAAATTACGTTTCGTATGAATATCCATCTTTAAATAATTTTTATTTTCTTTAATAATAGCCTCTTGTAAATGTGATAAATTTCTCTTTTGCGTATTCGTTATATAAGTAAGTAAATGTTTTATTGTTTGAATATAACGAACATCACCAATATTTTGATAAATATAATTATATTCACTAATATCAGTTATTTCATCATTTATTGTGGTTGTAATTTTAAATTGATTTTTTAAAAGAGAAATTACATTTGTATCGACTTTAGAAGTCGCGATTATTTCTTTAATACCAATACTAACTATTTCACTTACAACTTTAGAAACATTATGTTCGATAAAAAAAACAAAAATTTCACCTGTTGAAATATCAGCAAAACTAACACCATAGGCATGATCAAAATCAACGATATTTCCAATATAATTATTATCTTTTTCATTTAAAACATCATTATCGATAATAGTCCCTTTACTGACAATTTGAATTAAATCGCGTTTTACAATTCCTTTAGCTAATTTAGGATCTTCTAATTGTTCACAAATTCCTACTTTATAACCTTTATCTATCAATTTTTCAATATAGATATTGGCTGCATGATGTGGAATTCCACACATGGGAATACGCTCATCTAAACCAGCATTTTTACCAGTCAAAGTTAATTCTAACTCTCTTGAAATATTTATTGCGTCTTCAAAAAACATTTCATAAAAATCACCAAGTCTAAAAAATACAATAACATCAGGATTGGCTTTTTTTATTTCAATATATTGTTGCATCATTGGCGTTACTTTATTTATATCGACATCACTTAACTTCATGTATATCACCTAATTTTATTTTATCAAAAAAAAACAAATAAGTCACGAAAGTTATTTGTTTTTTACTAAATTCCTTGAATACAAGCCTGATATCTATCATTAAAAGCAGCACCATTACAACAAATACTTGAAGCAATTCCCTGGTATTCATCGTATTTAGCCTTCTCACAATTAGGTGTAGAAATACAATAAATATAATTTTTCTTTTGCTTATAAATTTTTACTGAAATACTATCATCATTATTACCAAATTGTTCAGAAGTTTTGGGATTAATAAATTCGTCATCTAAATATGAAACATTTTCAGTTCCTGATATTAATTCATCCAACGTTATTTCTTTTTCATCGACACACTTATTATAAAAATTCTTTAATTCATCCGAATTATCTGAAACCCAATTTTGAGCAGCTTTAATAACAGTATTTAATTGATCATAATATAATTTTTCTTTTTGCTTAGACATAATATTCGATACAGTTGGCACAGCAACTATAGCCATAACTGCTAAAAGAGTTATAACAGCTAACAATTCAACCAAAGTAAATCCTTTATTTCGATTCATACAACACCTCTATTTATTATTATTAATCCATTCTATTATTTCATCTTTTGTAGTATAACCAACTTTATTATCGATTAATTTTCCATCTTTAAATAACATCAAAGCAGGAATACTCATAATACCATATTTACGTGATAATTCTTGATTTTCATCAACATTAATTTTTACAATTTGAGCATCATAACGATTATCTTCTAATTGTTCTAATTGCGTGGCTAACATCTTACAAGGACCACACCAATCAGCGTAAAAATCAACTAAAACAATTCCGTTATTAACTAAATTATCAAAATTTTCTTCACTACCATGTATTATTTTCATAAAAATCTCCTATCTATATTTTTGTAAGACACTTTCTAATCTATTAACATTTAATTTATCTTTAGACACTAATGTTTCAACTGAATCAATAGTTATAATATCGTATTTTAAGAATAAATCAATTGCCTCTAAATTAAATTCATTGATATCATCTTCAGTTTTATATTTTTGAGCTAAATCATTAAATTCATCGATTATATTAACTGTTTTATCAACTAAACTAGATAAAATTGGTGTCTTAGTTAAAATTGGTTCTTTTAATTTAGAATTTTCTAGTTCACTACTTAATTTAAAAACAGGTAAACTTACAATAAATAAGACAATAAACGCAATTACATAATAATGGATTCCACCAATAATCATTCCTAATATTTTACTTGGCAGGCTTAATATTACTGTCGTATTTAAAATTTTTTCAAAAATGGCTGTTGCTAACATTAAAACTCTAAAAATAACTAAGACAATGGCTAAAACTAATAAAAACGCAATAAACTCATATAAAATAATATTTAGGGCCGAAACACCTTTAAAGATACCTCCAAAATCAAAAAATGGTAAGTGTTCATACATTATTTTTGACAATGGATTTTTTAATAAAAACGCAATAATTAAAGCAAGCGCAAATTTAGCAAAATGAACAATTGCTCTCGTAAAACCTCTTTTAAATCCTAAACATACCCCTGAAATAATAAGCAATATAATAATAACATCTATTATATTCATATCATCAAATCCTTCCATTATAATTATATTACAAAATAAATAAAAAATAAAGTATTTTATTTTTCATAAAACTCGTGTTACAATAAATATTAGAGGTGAATTTATGACTATAACTTTAAAAGTAAGTGAAAATACTAAACAGGAAATGATTGAATTTTTTGAAGAATACAAACGTGAAAAAACGCCAGCTTACGCTATATTTCAAGCCGATGATGCCGATACAGTAGTAACTTTATATGAATCTGGTAAGGCTGTTTTTCAAGGAATAAGTGCCGATATTTCAGCCCAAATGTGGATTGAAAGAGAAAGACATTTAAATCCTTTAAAAAAAGTTGAAACTACTAATAGTGAGCAAAAAGAAAAAAAAGAAAAAGTAATAGAAAAAATCGATCCTAAAATTTATTACGCTAATACAATTGGTTCTGATGAAGTTGGTACGGGTGATTATTTTGGACCTATCGTTGTTACTAGTGCCTATGTAAAAAAAGAAGATATTCCTTTTTTAGAAGAATTGGGAGTTAAAGATTCAAAAAAATTAACTGATGAAAAAATTTTAACCATTGTGCCACAAATTATAAAAAGAATAAAATACAATAGTATTATTTTTTCCAATAAAGAATATAATCAAAAATATTCATCTAATATTAATATGAACAAAATTAAAGCAATTTTACATAACAAAGTTTTAACTAATTTAACTAGCGAAGAAAAAAATTACGATTATGTAGTTGTCGATCAATTTGCTAAACCTTATGTCTATTTTAGTTACTTGAAAGAAACACCAAATGTTTACAGGAAAATCACCTTTTTAACCAAAGCCGAAGATAAATGTCTATCAGTTGCCTGTGCCTCTATTATTAGTCGTTATATTTTTATTAAAGAATTTTCTAAATTAAGCGAAAGTCTTGGCATACTACTACCTAAAGGTGCATCTACTAGTGTCGATGATGTTGCCTTAAAAATTGTCGATAAATTTGGAATTGAAAAATTAGAAGAAATCGCTAAATTAAATTTTAAAAATACCGAAAAAATTAAAGAAAAACTAAAGAATCAATAATCTTTAGTTTTTTGATATTTAAATAATATTATTTTTTTGAATAAATGCAACCACAATAATTTTGACGATATAAATTATAAATACTTGATAATTCAATAGAACGTTTATAACCATTTTTCTTTTTAAAATCGGAGTATAAATATTTAATATTATATTCTTGTTCTAACTCTTGCCCTATTTCATTTATTTTATTAGCGTTTTTATAAGGACTTAAAGTTAAGGTAGTTGCAAAATAATCAAAATGTAACTGACTACCAATCCGTGCTGTTTCTTGCATTCTAATTCGGTAACATTTAAAACATCTTTCACCACGTTCTGGTGCTTCCTCTAAACCCT
>CANROQ010000099.1 GCA_947632295.1 uncultured Bacilli bacterium | reverse complement strand
CATACCATTTTTTACTTTACAACCTGAAAAAATTAGTGAGGCTGTCGATGAGATAATTGCTTTAGAACCTGATTTAATCGTCACTTGTGCTTATGGACAAATTTTACCAAAAGCTCTTTTGGATTGCCCAAAATATGGTTGTATTAATGTTCATGCTTCGTTGTTACCTAAATATCGAGGTGGAGCACCAATACATCGTGCGATTATGAATGGAGCTAAGAAAACAGGTATTACAATCATGTATATGAATATGGGAATGGATGAAGGGGATATTATAAGTCAATCAGAAATTGAGATTACTGATACTGATACAGCTTCATCATTACATGATAAATTATCAAGTTTAGGCGCTAAATTATTGTTAGAAACCCTACCTAGTATTTTAAATGGTACTAATAGGCGAATTCCTCAAGATTCTTCTAAAGCAAGTTATGGATTTATAATTAAAAGAGAAGATGAAAAACTTGATTTTGGTAAAACAAAAAAAGAAATTTATAATCAAATTAGAGGTTTAAATGCTTGGCCAGGTAGTTATTGTATATGCGATGGCAAAATTTTAAAAGTATGGGAAAGTTATATAACAGAAAATTATTTTCCAACTAAATTTAATGGTGAAATTACCCAAATTTATGCCGATGGTTTTGGTGTTAAAGTTGAAAATGGTGAAGTAGTATTTACGGTTGTTCAACTAGAAGGTAAACAAAAGATGCGTGCAACTGATTTTGTAAATGGATTATTAAATAAAGAAAATGTAATTGGTAAAGTTTTAAAATAGGTGTTTTATGGAAGACCAAGAATCAAAATTTGAAATTTATTTTAATAAATTTAAAACTTTATGGAAAGATAAACGTTATCGTTCATTATTTATTTTAATATTTTATGTTATATTTTTTGCGATTATATTTTCAATGTTAAATTACAACGATAATACTCAAGTTTATAATAATAATGATAATGATAAACAAGATTTTAAAAATTATAATATATATGAATTTATAACTGATGTTGATGTTAATGGATTAGTTTATGAAATTCAAGGTAAAAGATATAATGAAAAGTATGAATTTACAATAGAAGAACAATTATTTGATATGAATTATGGTGAAATTCAAGAAAGCAATTTAGATAAAAATATAATTAATTCATTTAATTTTACACCAAATTTAATTGATAATATGCTAGAAAATTCTCAATTAGTTTCTGAGAAAAAAATAATTGAAGATGGTAGAATAATTTATGAATATTCACTAGATTTAAGTCGATATTTAACTATTTTAGATTATAATTTAATTAATTATAATCCTGATGATAAAATAACAATTATAACTGATAATTTAGATGATAATATAGTTAGGGTTGAGTTAGATTTAACTAATTTTTATAAAAATTTAGAAGAAAATTATCAGGAATATAAAATTACTATAAGTTATAGTAATATAAATAATGTAGATGATTTTTAAAAATAAATAGAGGTGGTAGTATGGATTTAGCTGTTTTAATCGTATTAATGGCAGCCGTAATTTTTTTCTTTAAACGCTTTGATAGTTTTATATATTTTATTGCTGTTGTCGATATCTTCTTACGTGTTTTAGCATTTATAAAAACGCATGTTCCTGTACCTGAATTACAAGCCCTTATCGGTAGATACTTTCCTGAATCGATTCCTGCAATTATAAATAAATATACAAGTGGAATTATTAATACAGTGTTTATTTGGGTATATGCGATAATATTTATGATTTTCTTATTTTATACGGCTAGAATTTTCTTTAGAAAGAAATAAAATATAATTTAAGTGATTGACGAATAGTTAATCATTTTTTCTTTTTTAGCATAAAAATGTAAAATTTTATTTTTTAGCACTCATATATTGACAATGCTAACATATAATAGTATAATGAAAACAGCACTTAGGAAAATGGAGTGCTAAAAGTGGGTGATATATTGTTAAGTAATAGGCAAGTAGAATTATTAAAGTTAATTGTGGAAGATTATATTAAAACGGCTCGTCCTGTTAGTTCTAAATCGTTATGTGAAATTTTAAACTGTTCTAGTGCAACGATTAGAAATGAAATGAGTGAATTAGAAAATTTAGGATTATTAGAGAAAACACATACTTCGTCAGGTAGAATTCCAAGTGAAAAAGGTTATCGTTATTATGTCGATAATATCATGCAACCAAAGGAGTTAACTGGTGATGATATGTTGAAATTGCAGACTATTTTTAAAAATAATTCTTTAATGATTAGTGATACGATTATAAAAAGCATGGAAATAATATCCGATTTGACACATTATACTTCGATTGTTTTAGGAACGACGGCTAGTGAAAATAAAGTAACTAAAGTAGAAGTTGTGCCATTAGATGATTATCGTTTTATTGGTATTGTTATTACTGATAAAGGTCATGTGGAACATAGAAATATTGTTCTAGAAGAGGCTGTATCATTAGAAGAGATAAAACAAATGGTCGAATTAATTAACAAATTGATCGTGGGAACACCTATTAATGAAGTTAGTAGTAAGTTAGAATTTGAAATAAAACCAATTATTCCACAATATATTCATCAACATGAAGTTTTATATAATGCATTTTATAATGCATTTACAGATTTTGCCAATAATCCAAATATTAGTCTTCATAAGCCAAGCAATATTTTAATGGAACCAGAATTTGATAATATCGATAAGATTCGACAAATTGTTAGTAAATTTGATGATAAAGATATTATAAGTAATATAACATCTGATGATGATGACGATGGCAATATTAAAATTTATATTGGTAGTGAAAATGATTTTGATGATGACATGACTGTTATCAAAACGAAATATAAGGCTAATGGTGAAGAAGGAACGATTGCTTTAATTGGTCCAAAACGTATGGAATACGATCGAGTTATTACTTTATTAAATTATATAAAAGAAAATATCGATAAAGAAAAATTTTAACAAACTTAGGAGGAAATATGGAAGAAGAGATAAAAAATGAAGAACTTAAGAATGAACAATCCGACAGTAATAATACGTGCCATTGCGATTCTAAGTGTTCTAGTGATGATGCTTGCAATTGTTCTGACGGAAATAATTGTGAATGTGATAACGTAGATGTAGATAATTCTTCAAGTGAACATATTGACAAAAAGAATAAAAAGGAAAAAAAGGATAAAAATAAAGAAAAAATAAAAGAGTTAGAAGATAAGATAAAATCTTTAGAGGAACAAAATCTTCGAAGTCATGCCGAACTTATTAATTATCGTAAAAGAAAAGATGATGAAATTAGTAAAATGTTAAAATATTCTAATGAAGATATTGTTAGAGAAATTTTACCAATTGTCGATAATTTCGAAAGAGCTATTAAAATGGATGATGATAATTTAGAAGATGAGGTATCAAAATTTTTAGCAGGTTTTAAAATGATATATTGCAAATTGGTGGCTATTTTAGAAAAAAATGGGGTTAAATCTATCGATGGCGCTAATAAACCATTTGATCCAACATATCATCAAGCAGTTATGACTGAAAAAAAAGAAGATACCGAAGCTGGTATGGTTATTGAAGTTTTACAAAAAGGTTATCTATTGAAAGACAAAGTTATTCGTCCTGCAATGGTTAAGGTTAGTGAATAAAAATTTTTATAAAAGAAAGGTGATTTTTTATGAGTAAATGTATAGGTATAGATTTAGGTACAACTAATAGTTGTGTATGTGTTTATGAAGGTGGAGAAGCAAAGGTTATTGCGAATGCTGAAGGTGGAAGAACGACACCATCAGTTGTAGCATTTAAAAATGGCGAAATGTTAGTAGGTTCTAAAGCAAAACATCAAGCTGTTATTAATCCTGAAACAATTTCTTCAATTAAAAGATTAATGGGTACAAATGAAAAAGTTAAGGCTAATGGTAAATCATATAGTCCTGAGGAAGTTAGTGCGATGATTCTTGGCGATTTAAAGAAAACTGCTGAGGCATATTTAGGAGAAAAAGTTACGGATGCAGTTATTACTGTTCCTGCTTATTTCAATGATGCAGGAACAGTAATAACTGCATCCGTAACTTTTTCATTTG
>CANROQ010000098.1 GCA_947632295.1 uncultured Bacilli bacterium | reverse complement strand
GCTCGTCCTGCTATGGGAAAAACGGCTTTTGCTCTTAATATAGCCACTAATATGGCTGTTACTAATAAAAAGACAGTTGCTCTATTTAATCTAGAAATGGGTGCTGAACAATTAGTAAATCGTATGTTTTCATCACTTGGTCAAATTGAAGGAAATAAATTGCGTAGTGGTTATTTAGAACATAATGATTGGAAAAGAATCGATGAAGCAGTTAGTTTACTTGCTAAATCAAATATTTTTATCGATGATACACCTGGTATTAGTATTGGAGAAATTAGGGCCAAATGTCGTCGTTTAGCAAGTTCTGAAAAAGGTTTAGATATAGTTATTATCGATTATTTGCAATTAATAACAGGTTCGGCAAAATATGCAGGAAATCGTCAACAAGAAATCGCTGAAATATCTAGATCGTTAAAAACGTTGGCTATGGAATTAAATATTCCAATTATTGCTCTAGCACAATTATCACGTGATGTTGAAAAACGTCAAGGTGATAAACGTCCAATTTTAAGTGATTTAAGAGAATCAGGATCAATTGAACAAGATGCGGATATAGTTTCTTTCTTATATCGTGATGATTATTACAATAAACCTGGTACAGTTGTTGAAGATGATGATGGAAATGAAAAAATATCGGTACCAAGTTTAGATGAAGAAACAAGTATAAGTGAATTTATTATTGCAAAACATCGTAATGGTCCAACTTGTACTATTAAATTATTGTTTAAAAGAAATACGAGTACTTTTATCGATATAGAAAATTAGGAAGTGAAAATATGAAAAAGATAGGAATTGGGTTTGTTATAACAGTTTTAAGTTTAATGACATTTGTATTAGGCTTCGATTATCGTGAAAATGAAGTACCAAATGAATTTTATCAAGTTTATTTAGATGATGAATTAATCGGTACTATTGAAAATAAAGCTGATTTAGAAAAATATATCAATGAACAAGGTAATAAAATTAAAGAAAATGTTGAAGATTATCAATTTTTACTAGATCATGATGGCGATACAAATATGGATAATAATGATCAAAATAAATTTGCTGATATTTTAGCAAATTTCCAAAATTTGTATCAAAGTGAATTAAAATTATTAGAAAAAGAATCTATAATAAATCAAACAACACCAACTGCACCAATAAGTATAGATAATAAACTAGATAATAAGCAAAATAATAAATTAACTACTAATGAAAAATATTTATTGAATAATTATATTTTGAAACATCAAATATATTTATATGCTGATGAGATAAATGAACCAAATGGTTTGCAAATTAGAAAAGTAACAACCTATAATAATAATGTCACACCTGTTGAAAATATCTATGAAGAAATTTCTAACAAAAAACCATTTACTGTTAAGGGTTATCAAATTTCAATTAAGTCTAAGGATAATGAGACTAATGAAAATGTAGTAAAAAATATATATGTTTTAGATCAAGATGTTTTTAAAAAAGCTGTTGAATCAATGATTAAAACTTATTTAGGAACAAGTGATTTTGATGCATACTATAACAATACACAAACGGAAATAGAAACAGTAGGTTATTATATCAATAATGTCTATGTTGAAGAAAATATAACTATTAAAGAAATGCAAATACCAGTTGACGAAATTATTTATATGGATGATGTTACTTTAGCAAAATATTTATTATTTGGAACAACGGATAAACAACAAACTTACATTGTTAAAGATGGCGATACAATCGAATCTATTGCTTTGAATAATAAAATTAGTACTATGGAATTTTTGATTTCTAATCGTGAATTTTCTAGTGAAGAAAGTTTATTATTTCCAGGACAAGAAGTTGTTATTGGTGTAACTGATCCTCAAATAAAAGTTGTCGTTGAAAAAGAAGTAAAAGAAGATGTTGAAAGTCAATATTCAACTACTGAAAGAATAAATCCTGATCGTGCGATTGGCGATGATCGTGTTATTCAAAAAGGTGAAAATGGTATGCTACGTGTTAGTCGTTTAACAAAAAGTGTCAATGGTGATGTTATCAGTGTTGAACCACTTGGCGAAAACGAAGTATTGAAGTACCCAATTGATGAAGTTATTGAACGTGGTGGAAAAGTAATTCCAAATGTTGGTACTGGAAATTGGGCTTGGCCAACAAATCAAGGTTATATGATTACATCATACTATCAATGGCGTATTAGTCCAATTAGTGGTAAACGTGAATTCCACACTGGTTTGGATATTTCAGGAACAGGTTATAGATCACCAATTTATGCTGCCGATAATGGTACAGTTATTACGGCTGGTTGGAGCAATGGTGGTTGGGGTAATTACGTTGTAATAAATCATAATAATGGATATTATACAATGTATGCTCATATGGATGAATTAATAGTTAAACCTGGTCAAATTGTAACTCGAGGTACTCAAGTTGGTTATATGGGACATACTGGATGGGCAACTGGAACGCATGTTCATTATGAAGTTTGGTATGGTGGCGAATGGCAACGTATTAATCCATTAAATATTTATTAATGAAAGTTTGTGTTTTATCAAGTGGCAGTGGAGGAAATTGTACTTATCTAGAAAGTGGTAACACTAAAATATTAATTGATTTAGGTACTTCCTCCTTATATGCCGAAAAAAAATTACAAGAATTAAATATTGATCCTAAAGAAATAGATGGATTATTTATCACCCATACTCACGTTGACCATATCAAAGGAATAAAAGTATTTTTAAAAAAATATAATACTAAATTATTTTTAAGTGAACAAATTTTAAGAGAAATTTATAATGATATTAAACCTCAAAATTATGAAATAATTGACAAAAATATTAATTTAAATGATTTTAATATTACCATGTTTAAAATATCACATGATACGGAAGATGCTAATGGTTTTATCTTTGAAAGTAATGGTAAAAGTGCTGTTTATGTGACTGATACTGGTTATATAAATGCTCGTAATCATAAATTACTAACTAATAGAAATATCTATGTATTTGAAAGTAATCATGATGTTGAAATGTTAATGAATGGATCATATCCATATCATATTAAGCAAAGAATTTTAGGAGATAAAGGGCATTTATCAAATAAAGATTCAGCGTACTATTTATCAAAATTTATTGGTGATGATACCAAATATGTAATTTTGGCTCATTTAAGTAAAGATAATAATACAAAGGAATTAGCACTATCGACTTTAAAAGAAACTTTAAAAAATAATAATAAAAATCTTGATAATATTTTAATTGCTGAACAAGATAAAAGAACTGATTTGGTTGAAGTATGATTAAAATATTATGTGTTGGCAAAATAAAAGAAAAGTTCTTTAAAGAAGCTATTTTAGAATATCAAAAAAGACTTTCAAAATATACTAAATTAGAAATTAGCGAAGTAGAAGATATATTTGAACAAAATATTGAAAATATCAAAAGAAAAGAAGCCGAATTACTTTTAAAAAATATAAATGAAAAAGATTTTGTAATAACTTTAGAAATAAATGGAAAAGAATTAGATTCAATAGAATTATCTAAAAAAATAGAAAATATATTAATGATAAATTCTAATATTACATTTATAATTGGTGGATCTTATGGTTTAGATAATATTATCAAAAATCGTAGTAATTTGGCGTTATCATTTTCTAAATTGACATTTCCTCATCAATTATTTCGAATTATTCTATTAGAACAAATATATCGTTCCTATAAAATAATCAATAATGAAAGTTATCATAAATAATAAAATTAATTGCATATTTTTTGCAATTTTTTTTGATTTTTAAAAGGGTTTTAGTATAGTTATTTTGTATATTATAATTGGAGGTGAGATATTACTAGTTAAAATTAGTAAAAAATACTTGAAATAAATAAAATCTTGATATATAATTTAACTAGTAGTTAATATAATGAATTTTTACACATTAACCAACGATCATCTATTTAAAAAAATATTCACTGAAGAAAAATATTTAAAAATATTATTATTTGATTTATTTGGTATAAAAGCAACTCATGTTAGTTATTTAAATCCTGAATTGATCAAATCAAATGAATATCAAAAAGCCGGAATTGTCGATTTATTACTCGAGATAGATGATGATATAGTCATATTGGAATTACAAAATATCGATGAACATAATTTTAAAGAGAGATTATTATACTATTCATCAGGT
>CANROQ010000097.1 GCA_947632295.1 uncultured Bacilli bacterium | reverse complement strand
ATAAAGTAACTGGAGATAAAACATTATATGCCCATTGGAAGTCAGCAATAAAATGTGATTACAAAGACTCAATTGCATTAGGAGGATATTGTTGGCATGTAATCGAAGACAATGGTTCAACTCAAACACTTTTGATGGATAACGCACAGATAAATGCTATGAGACATTGTACTCCTGATACAAATCCAGATACAGATTGTGGAGTATCAGAAAGTTATTTCCAATATAGTTGGGATAAATCATTAATAAGAGCATATTTAAATGATGAAACAGAAACTGGTTTTTTGAAAAAATTGGAAAATGCAATTGGAAGCGATAAATTAGTTAAAACAGAAATATGCGCCGATGTTTCAATAAATAGTAATACTGATTTTTCATATGGAGGCTATTTAAAGAGCGAAATAGATAGTTTGGGCGTAACATGTAGTAGTTATGTAACAGATAAAGTAAGATTAATAACGATATCAGAATATGATGCATTAAGTCCATTTTATAAAAGTAGTCATTATTCACTTAACAATGGTGGACAATTAGCACCAAAACCAAATATAACAAGAGCGACTGATAGTAGTTGGTTGTATTCAAAGTCTATGGCTAGATTTTGGACAATGAATGCTTATTCTGGTGGCGGCTCTCATGTTAGATATGCGTACTATGTGTACGATAATGGATTATTGGAACACGACTACACGAATAAAATGGTTCGTCCTGTAATTACAATCAACAAATAAAAGAATATCTATTAAAAAAATTTTCTATCTCATAGATATGTCGATATTAGTGTGTAAATTAGGACTTGAAAATAGTAGATAAAAATATTTTTAAATAATACTTTTAATATTAAAAAAATTAATTAGAGTTAATATTTAATATAAATTACCAGTTTCTTTTATATAAGAAACTGGGTTTTATTGTGTCTAAAAAAAGTATATAAATAAATTTATATAATGAAAATAAATAATTCCGTCAAAAAAATTAGCGTATACGAAAAAAATAATATTGTAATTTAATTTTTTCTAACATATCAATTAATTATTATATAGAGAAGAAATATTAAAAATTTGTTTTAAATTTAATTTATTTTTTGACATATTTTGTATTCATAATCATATATAATATGCATAAATTGAAACAGGTGATGATATGCGTCGAAAATTTATTGCAAAAAATAGAAAAAATTTATTTTTAGTTATGAAAACTTTTATATTTTTACTTTTGATTATATTTATTTTATCAAAAATAATGTCGTTTCAATTATTTACTACCAATACCAATTTTATTGAACATATTATGGAATCTTCGAATCATCTAATTGAAATAAATATGACTTATAATGATCGATTAAATGATATAAATACTTTGCTTACGAATATTAACATAAAAAAACCTACTACTTTATTTGAAAATAGTTTAATTTATTTAGATAAAGAAAATAACGTTGATGTATCAAGTAAAAATTTAGAAATAAACTATAATTCTACAGGTATATTAAAAAAAATGTTGGGAACATTTAATAGTTTTACTAAACCTGTCGATAATTCTATTAGTAGTATTAGTGTATCATCACCTTTAGTATATATTTATAATACTCATCAAACAGAGGAATATGTTGCACAAGATTTAGATATTTATGGGTTAAATCCTACCGTTTTTACTGCCTCATATTTATTAAAAGAAAATTTAGAGGCTAAAGGTATTAAGACAATAGTTGAAGAAGGCAATATAAGTGAATATCTTTCAAATAATAATTTAAATTATGATGATAGTTATGTTGCTAGTCGAACTTTTTTAAACAAAGCTATTAATGATTATCCTAGTATTAAATTATTTATTGATTTTCATCGTGATGCTTTAAGTCATGATATTGCAACAGTAGAATATGAGGGGAAAAAGTATGCGAAAATTTTATTTGTAGTAGGACTAGATCATGAAAATTACCAACCTAATTTAGATTTGGCTAATGAATTAAATACTTTATTTTCTAATACTTATCCATTCTTAACGAGAGGAGTTTTAACTAAAAGTGGCCCATTAGTAAATGGTATTTATAATCAAGATTTAAGCAATAAAATTATTTTACTTGAAGTTGGTGGAAATGAAAGTACTATAGATGAGGTAAATAATACAATTGATTTACTTACAGAAATTATTTATAAAAAGTTAGGTGATATTAATGTCTGAAAAAAAAGAAAATTTTTTAAAATCTTTATCTAAAATAATTTTTATTATCATTTTTATTTCATTTTTAACATTGTATTTTTCACATAATTCAGGTTATTTTGAATATGAACAATATAAAAAAACAAGTTTTACTAAAGAACAAATAGAGCAATTTGAGCAAGACATAAAAGATGGAAAAGAAGTTGACATTACTAATTATTTAGACAATAAGGAAGTTAATTACTCTAATAAAGTATCAGCTTTAGGTCTTAATTTATCAAAGGGAATTGAAAAAACAATCAAAGGAGGTTTAAACAAAGTTATTGATATGTTAAATAATGCTTTGTCATAAATTACATTTGTGACATTTTTTTTATTTAAATTATTAATATTTTTTGATATAATAATAATAGGGTGTAAATATGAAAAATATATATGACTATAGTTTAGATGATTTAGCAAATTATTTTTTGAATATTGAAGAAAAGAAATTTAAAGCTATTCAAGTATATGATTGGTTATATAAAAAGCGTGTTAACTCTTTTTATGAAATGACTAATTTAAAAAAAGACTTAATCGATAAATTAAATTCTGATTTTTCATTAAAAAAATTAACTATACTAAATCGTTTAGATGATGTTGATGTTCATAAATATTTATTTAACCTAGAAGATAATAATCAAATTGAAGCGGTACTTATGCATCATGATTATGGAAATAGTTTGTGCATTTCTACTCAAGTTGGCTGTAATATGAGTTGTGCATTTTGTGAAAGTGGACGATTAAAAAAAGTTCGAAACTTAATGCCAAGTGAGATGATTTTGCCAATTATTCAAGTGGAAGAAGATTTAAATATTAAAATTTCACATATTGTCTTAATGGGAATAGGAGAACCATTTGATAATTATGAAAATGTTATGAAATTTTTAGATATTGTAAATGAACCAATGGGTATTGCTTTAGGTAGTCGACATATAACTATTTCAACGTGTGGTGTTGTACCAAAAATTTTAGAATTTATGAATAATGGAAAACAAGTTAATTTGGCTATATCGCTACATGCACCAAATGATAATTTACGTAATAAATTGATGCCTATTAACAAAGTTTATAACTTAAAAATATTGATGGATGCAGTAAAAAAATATATAAATAAAACTAATCGTAGAGTGACATTTGAATATATTATGTTAAAAAATGTAAATGATTCTAAAGATAATGCTTTAGAATTAGCAAATTTAGTTAGAGGTATTAATTGTTATATTAATTTAATTCCTTATAATGAAACTAGTCATATCGAATTTAAAAAAAGCGAAAAGAGTAGAATTTTAGAATTTTATGATTATTTAAAACAAAAAGGAATTAATGTAACAATTAGAAAAGAATTTGGTTCAAAGGTTATGGCTGCATGTGGTCAACTTCGATCAAATTATAAGGAGGGTAGTTAATGGAAAATTATTATTTAACAGATCCGGGAAAAGTTAGAGAACAAAATGAAGATAGTGTTATTATCGTTAAAAATCATAGTAATGAGTATTTAATGGCTGTTGCTGATGGCATGGGTGGACATAGTAATGGTGAAGTTGCTTCTAGTATTGCTATTACAAATTTAGCCCAAAATTTTAAAGAACTACATTCTGTTGGAACTAAAGATGATGCTATTTACTGGATGAGAGCAATTACTAATGAAATTAATGCTTTAATTTATAAATATACGGAAGATAATCCGGATAGTACAGGAATGGGAACTACGCTTGTCATGGCTTTAATTACACCAGAATATTTATTGTTTGGCAATATTGGTGATTCATCAGGATATGTTGTAAAAAATGAACAAATACACAAGATAACAACTGATCATACACTTGTAAATTTGTTAGTACAATCAGGTGAGTTAACTGAAAAAGAGGCAAAAGAACATCCAAGAAAAAATGTTTTAATGAAAGCCTTAGGGGCCAATGTAACAGCTGATATAGATATTTTTGATGTTGAAAATGATGTGGATGGT
>CANROQ010000096.1 GCA_947632295.1 uncultured Bacilli bacterium | reverse complement strand
CAATATTCACTGTCGGATGACGCGAAAAAAATAGGAGTAACAGGCGATTTTGAAGTGGAAATAAGAGATATAAAAGTAAATAATGGTGCTGGTTTTATTGTCGTTTATTTATCGAATATTTTAACATTGCCAGGATTAAGTTCTAAGGCTAATTTATATAATATTAAGATAGATGACGATTTGAAAATTAGTGGTTTGTTTTAGGAGGTTTATATGTTAGATGTTATAGATAAAATTGTAAGTGATGATATATCTGAGGCTGATTACAATCAAGATTATATTATGAAATTAAATAATATTAATTATCAAAAATATTTGAGTAAAGAACAATTGTCATTAAAAGAATTTAAAACTTTTTTAATTAATAATCATGATGAGGTTTATAAAGAAATTAATGATATAAAATCAGAATTTTTATATCATAGTATTACACATGGTATTAATCATAATATTAGAGTTTTATTATTTGCTTTTTATTTAGGTAAACAACTTAAATTGAGTGATATTGATATGCGTATTATATTAGATGCTTGTAAATATCATGATGTAGGACGAACGAATGATTTATATGATGAAAGTCATGGCTTAAGAAGTGCTCAAAAAGTTGATAAGATTGTCGATAGTGAGATATATAAAGATTTAGAAAATTTAAATACACTTAAAGCAATGATTGAATATCACTCTATTCCTGATTCTAAAATTGACAAAATAATAAATAAATATAAAATATCTAATACTTCTAGATTTAAAATTCTAGCTTCTATTTTAAAGGATGCCGATGGTTTAGATAGAGTTAGATTATCTATGAATAATCGTACCTTTTCTGATTTAAATCCAAAGTATTTAAGAATTCCTTATTCACTTAGTTTAATCAAATGTTCACATTTATTAAATAGTATGTTTATTAATTTAGATAAAAAGAAATTGCGATAAGAATTTTATTATTTTATAGAGGAATAATTAAGCAAAAATTTAGCTATTTTATGCAACATATTTGTGTTTTTTTAATTTTGATGTTATAATACACGCAAAAGGAGTAATTATTATGTTTAGCGAATTATATGATAAAAAAAGTTTATTTAGAAAAAAATATCTTGAAAATTTAATAAATCGTTTCACAAATGCTTCACTTGGTGTTGAAGGGGTTGAAGGTGATTTAGCCGATACAATGCAAGCTATGAATATTTATCAACAAACTCAAGCATTGGAATATGCGTTTTCTATTAAAAAAGATGAACAAATAACTATTAATAATATTAAACAAATTGAGGATTTATTGACTGGTGGTGAGATAAGTAATTTTCGAACTACACAGGCTGAAGTTGTTGGTTCAAAAGTTCCTAGATCTAAAGCACCTTATATATATATGGATTTGTATACATTATTTGATAATTATTATAATATTTGGAAAGATGCTGATCCTTTTTTACGAGAAGCAAATTTTCATATTAGATTTTTACATATTCATCCATTTGAAGATGGAAATGGAAGAACTGCTAGAATTTTATTAATAAGAAATCTATGTGCTAATAAACAAGTTCCATGTGTTATTACTAAAGAAGTTAAAGAAGAATATTGTCAATATATTGAAAATAATGATGCAGAAGGTTTGGCTAATTTCTTTAGAAAAATATCTGATAAAGAATTAAACACTATTATTAATTTATATCGTAGTTTGGATTCTAAAGGATTAATTAAAGAAAATCTTATGTCTAAAGAACAAAAAATGCGATATAATGAAATAGTAAATTCACAATTTGAAAAAATCGAAGAAGATTCTCAAAAATTTCCACTTAGAAATGTTTCTAATTTAATAAATTTGTTTAAGTATAGTTTGTTAACAAAAAATGATAATAGTAAATTAACAGTAACAGGTTTAGATCGTTATGAACATTTTTTAGATGAAGAAAGTGGCGATAAAGCCATTTATTCCGAAGAACTCAGAATGATGACTATAAGTATTGAATCAGATTTACGCTTTTTTAAAATAATTCAAAAAATTAATGAATTACATTTTGAAATTGATGGTAAAGAGGTTTCACCTCAAGAATTTGAATATGAATTAAATAATCAAAAAATTAATGAAAAAGAAAATATAGTAAAAAAATAATTAGCACTCACACTTGACAAGTGCTAAAAAATGTGTATAATTAAATAGTGAATGGAATATCCATTCGCTTTTTTGGTAGAATAGGAATGGGAGGTAGATATCATGAATGGACAAAATCCTTACCAAGAAAATTTAGAAGATGTGCTTGTTAAATATGGCCGCAATATTGTCGATAGCGTCAAAGATGGCAAAGTAGATCCTGTTATTGGTCGTGATGAAGAAATTCGTAGTATTACCCGAATTTTATCAAGAAAAACAAAGAATAATCCTGTTTTAATTGGTGAACCTGGTGTTGGTAAAACGGCCATCGTTGAAGGATTAGCTCAAAGAATTGTTAAAGGTGATGTTCCAGCAAGTTTAAAAAATAAAACGATTTGGGAACTAGATATGGGAGCCTTGATTGCTGGTGCTAAATATCGTGGTGAATTTGAAGAACGATTAAAAGCCGTTTTAAAAAAGATAAAAGAATCTAATGGCGAAATAATTATGTTTATCGATGAAATTCATATGATAGTTGGGGCTGGAGCCTTAGAAGGTGCGATGGATGCTGGTAATATGTTAAAACCAATGCTTGCACGTGGCGAAATTCATTGTATCGGTGCAACTACATTAAATGAATATCGTAAATACATTGAAAAAGATGGAGCCTTGGAGCGACGTTTTCAACGTGTTCAAGTTAGTCAACCAACTGTTTTGGATACTATTACAATTTTACGTGGTTTAAAACAACGTTTTGAGGTTTATCATGGTGTTAATATTAAAGATAACGCTTTAGTAGCGGCTGCCACATTGTCTGATCGTTATATCACAAATAGATTTTTACCGGATAAAGCCATTGATTTGATCGATGAAGCCTGTGCTACAATTAAAGTTCAAATGGATTCAGTACCAGTTGAATTAGATACTTTAACTAGAAAAATTATGCAGTTAGAAGTTGAAAGAGAAGCCTTAAAAAAAGAGAAAGATGATATTTCTAAAAATCGTGTTAAAGAAATTGATGAAGAATTAAAGGGGTTAAAAGAAAAAGAAAATCAATTACGAAATGATTGGGAAAATGAAAAAAATATCAATGATCAAATTAGTAAGAAAAAAGAAGAAATAGAAAATTCTAAATTTAAATTAGAGCAAGCGGAAAATAATTATGATCTAGAACTTTCAGCTAGACTACGTCATGGTGTTATTCCTAGATTAGAAAAAGAATTAGAAGAACTTCGAAAAAATGACCGTTCAGAAATATTAAGTGATACAGTTGATGATGAAAGTATTGCTTCCATAATTTCGAAATGGACGAATATTCCAATTAACAAGTTAGTAGGTGGCGAGCGTGAAAAACTTCTTCATTTAGAAGAAAATATGAAAAAACGTGTTAAAGGTCAAGATGAAGCATTAAAACTAGTTAGTGAAGCGATTATTAGGGCTCGTGCGGGAATAAAGGATCCTAATCGTCCAATTGGTTCATTTATCTTTTTAGGTCCAACCGGAGTTGGAAAGACGGAAGTTGCTAAGACCCTAGCATATGAACTTTTTGATGATGAACGTCATATGGTTCGTATCGATATGAGTGAATATATGGAAAGTCATTCAGTTTCGCGATTAGTTGGTGCTCCTCCAGGTTATGTTGGTTATGATGAAGGTGGGCAACTTACTGAAGCTGTTCGTCGGAATCCATATAGTATTGTTTTATTTGATGAAATTGAAAAAGCTCATCGTGATGTATTTAATATTTTGTTGCAAATTTTAGATGATGGACGTATAACTGATTCACAAGGAAGAACTGTTGATTTTAAAAATACAATTATAATTATGACTTCTAATTTAGGTAGTGAATATATTTTGGAAAATGCTGAAAATAGTAATCAGTTAGTAATGGAAGAATTACATCATACTTTTAAACCAGAATTTATTAATCGAATCGATGAAATCATTATTTTTAAATCATTAGATGAAAAAATTATCTATGATATTTTAGATAAAATTATTGGTGAAATAGAAAAACGTTTAAATGATAAAAAAATAAAAATTAAATTAACGGATAATGCTAAAAAATATATTATTGAGTCATCTTATGATATTAAATATGGAGCAAGACCAATTAAAAGATTTGTTTCAAGAAATTTAGAAACATTACTTGCTAATGAAATTATAAATGGCAAAAT
>CANROQ010000095.1 GCA_947632295.1 uncultured Bacilli bacterium | reverse complement strand
TGATGAAAAATGGTTAGATATCGATAAAGAAAAACTTTATATAACTATTTATTCGGAAGATAGAACTACTTATAATACGTGGCGTAAATTAGGTGTTGAAAAAGAGCATATTATTCTTCTTGAAAGTAACTTTTGGGAGATAGGACCAGGACCAAGTGGCCCAGATAGTGAAATTTTCTATGATCGAGGAGAGGAATATGATCCTGAACATATTGGTCTTGATTTACTTCGTAAAGAAATAGAAAATGATCGTTATGTAGAAATTTGGAATAATGTTTTCAGTCAATATAATGCTACACCAGGACTAGATCGTCATAATTATCCAGAATTACCTCATAAAAACATCGATACAGGTATGGGTTTAGAGAGAATGGCTTCTATTTTACAAGAAGTACCAAGCAATTTTGATACTGATTTATTTATGCCAATTATGAATAAAATTTCAGAAATTAGTGGTGTAAAATACGATGGGCAAATGGAATTTAAAATAATTGCTGATCATGCTCGAACTATTACTTTTGCACTTGCTGATGGTGCTAATTTCGGTAACAATGGTCGTGACTATATTTTAAGACGACTACTTCGTAGAGCTGTAAGATATGGTAAAAAAATTGGAATTGATAGAATGTTTGTAAGTGATTTAGTTCCAATTGTCGATGAAATTATGCAAGAAGCATATCCATATATTAATGATAAAATTAATATGATTATTCAAAAAATTAATACTGAAGAAGAATTATTTAATCGTACTTTAGTAAATGGCGAGAAACGTTTAAAAGAATTATTCAAAAATAAGAATAAAAAAATAAGCGGAGAAGATGCCTTTAAATTATATGATACTTATGGTTTCCCATTTGAACTTACAGAAGAATATGCTAAAGAAAAAGGTTTCACAGTATCTAGAGAAGAATTTGAACAATATATGGATAGTCAAAAAGAACTTGCTAGAAATGCTCGTGATAATTATAGTAGTATGAATATACAAAATGAAGAATTATTGAATTTTTCTAGTGAAAATGATTTTGTAGGTTATGATGACCTAGAAGTTCAAACAACTATTGAAAAATTATATGATGGTGAGAAGTTTGTAGATTCCCTAACTAATAGTGGCTATGTTGTTTTAGAAAAAACACCTTTTTACATCGAATCAGGAGGTCAAGTATCCGATAGAGGTACAATAATTGATTCTAATATAACTTTAGAGGTTGTTGGAGGTTTTAAAGGACCTAACAAACAAAATTTTCATGAAGTCGTATTTGAAGGAACTATTAATGTTGGTGATAGCGTTACCGCAACAGTTGATAAAGAATTTAGATTAAAAGTTTCGCGAAACCATTCTGCGACACATTTATTACAAAAGGCTTTACAAACTATTTTAGGTAGTGATGTTCATCAAGCAGGTTCTAAAGTTGACGATAAGCGTTTACGTTTCGATTTTGTCTATGATGGAGATATTTCACATGAACAAATTATCGCAGTTGAAAATTTAGTAAATGAAAAAATTCAAAGTGATGTTTTAACAGTTGTTCAAAATATGGATATTGATGATGCTAAAAAATTGGGGGCTATGGCTTTATTTGGTGAAAAATATGGAAAAATTGTTAGAGTTGTAAATATTGTTGATTCAACTGAATTATGTGGAGGAACACATGTTCTAAAAAGTTCTGACATTGGTTCTTTTGCAATTATTTCACTTGAATCGAAAGGTCAAAATGTCTATCGTATCGAAGCAACTACTGGTGATAACATCGAAATAGAGTTATTTGAACAAATTAAACCATATAATGAAGATATGATGAAATTATTAAATAAAGCAAAAAATATTGTAACTGAGGCTGCAGTTGAAAATATTACACTAGATTTTGATGTTGAAATTAATAACGATAAGCCAAAAAATTATAGTGATATTTTATTTAATTTAAATGAAGTTAATATGGTTAAAAAGGCAGTTATGAATTTAGAAAAAGATTATTATAATGCTAAATCGAAAAAATTATTAGAACATTTAGATGATTTCTTAGCCGGACAAAGAAATATTAATGGAATTAATACTTTAATTTTAAAGGTAGAAAACTGTGATACAGCCGTTTTAAAAGATGTAATTGATAATTTACAAAATAGAATCAATGGTTTTGTCTTTATTGCTAATATAAATGAATCTAATGTTACATATTTGGCTAAATCTTCAAAAGAATTACAAGATAGAATTGATTGTGGTCAAATAGTTAAAGAAGTATCAGTTGAATCCAATGGTAATGGTGGCGGTAGTAAAACATTTGCATCTGGTGGTGGAAACAATATTGAGCAAGTCGATAATATTTTAATTAAAGTTGAAAATACAATTGCTGGTTTATAATATGAATTCTAAAATTATTTCAAATATGATAAAAGGAGAAAAATTAATTTCTCCTTTTGCTACCAAAAGTTCTTCTGCCATTAGACTAAAAGTAGATAAAGATGATATTCGTCCTGCTTTTTTTCACGATACGGATCGTATAATTCATACGGATTCATATACTAGGTATGCTGATAAAACTCAAGTGTTCAGTAATGTCGATAATGATAATATAAGTAGAAGATTTATTCATGTTCAATTAGTAAGTAAAATTGCACGTACCATTGGTCGAGCTTTAAATTTAAATGAAGATTTAATTGAGGCTATTTCACTTGGTCATGATTTAGGACATGTGCCATTCGGACATGTTGGTGAAAAAATATTGAATGATATCAGTTTAAAATACAATCAAGGTTATTTTAGGCATAATGTCCAAAGTGTTCGTAATCTTATGGTTTTAGAAAATCATGGAAAAGGTTTAAATATTACCATTCAAGTATTAGATGGAATTTTGTGCCATAATGGTGAGTTAGTTGGTGATAAATATTGCCCTAAAAATAAATCAAAAGACGAATTTTTAGTTGATTATGAACAAAGTTATTCTGATGCCAATGGTGATTTAAAATTAATACCGATGACATTAGAAGGCTGTGTAGTTCGGATTTCCGATGTAATTGCTTATATTGGACGTGATATTGAAGATGCCATTAAATTAGGTGTCATAAAAAAAGAAGATCTTCCAAATGAAATCGTTGATGTTTTAGGTTCTACAAATAAAGAAATTGTCAATAATATCGTTTTAGATATAATTAATAATAGTATTGATAAAAATTATATTAGTATGTCTTCAAATATATACGACGCTATTAATAAATTGAAAAATTTTAATTACGCTAATATTTATAATAAGGCTAATAGTAGTGATACAATAAAACATTATAAAGATATGTTTAATAATGTATTTGAAAATTGTTTAAAACAATTAAAGGAAAAAGAACATGAGTCTTTAATTTATCAAAATTTTATAGATAATATGAGTCAAGAATATTTAGAAAATAATTCGTTAGAGAGAATTGTTATCGATTATATTGCGGGTATGACTGACGATTATTTTATAAAAGAATATAATACAATAAAAAAATAACTATTAATGCAATGTCATCAATGTTATTTTTTTTCTTACAAAAAAGTCATTATTTTTTAATCGTGATATAGTATAATAAAAGTGGTGAACCGAAATGAAAATATTGATTGTTGAAGATGATGAAACCATAAGACAAGGATTAAAATTTTATTTAGAACAAGAAGAATATACAATTTTAGATGTTGGAGATGCTGCATCGACACTTGAAGTTATTAAAAATAATAATGATATTAATATTATTTTATTAGATATTAACTTGCCAGATAAGAATGGTTTTGATTTATTTAAAGATATTAAAAAAATAAAAGATATACCAATTATTTTTTTGACGGCTAATGATTTAGAGGTGTCAGTTGTAAGAGGTCTTGATATGGGTGCCGATGATTATATTACTAAACCTTTCAAAGCCCGTGAATTAGTTTCAAGAATTCGTAATGTTCTACGTCGTGTAAATAGTAATCAAGATAATAATATTATCGAATTTAGGGATATTCGTATTGATTTAAAACAGGCTAAAGTTTTTAAAAAAGGTATCGATGTTATGTTAACAGCTTTAGAATATAAGATTCTTTTAACTCTTGCCTTGAATCCTAATACGGTTTTTACACGTGAAAAAATTTTAGCGGATATTTGGGATGTTAATGAAGATTATGTTAATGATAATACTTTAACGGTCTATATTAAAAGAATTCGTGAAAAATTAGAAGATGATATTAGCAATCCCAAAATTATTATTACAGTACGCGGAATTGGTTATAAATTAGGTGAGGTAGATGCTTAAGAATAAAGAAGTAAAAAAATTATTTATTGTTAATGTCATAATTATGCTCATGTCACTAGCTTTATGTCTTATTTTCAC
>CANROQ010000094.1 GCA_947632295.1 uncultured Bacilli bacterium | reverse complement strand
TAGAACAAGTAATCGAAACACATGAAGCTGTTGCTACTTGTGCTGTTATCGGTGTATATCATTCATATAAGATGCAAGTACCAAAGGCTTATATAGTATTAAAAGAGGGGTATGAAGCAACAGAAGAAATAAAGAATGAAATAGATGCTTTATGTAAAAAGAATTTAAATATTTATTCAATTCCTAATTCTTATGAATTTAGAGAGAGTCTACCACAAACGTTGCTTGGAAAAATTAGTCATAAAAAATTATTTGAAGAAGAAAACGAAAAAGTAAAAGTTTATAAAAAACAATAGGGGGAAATATTATGGCAAATATTGGTATAGATGTCGATGGAGTTTTAAGAAATTTAGAGCAATATCAATTAACAAAAGGTAAGAAATTTTTTAAGGATGTAGATACTATTGATGAAACAAAATTAGAAATTAAAGATATATTCAATTGTACAGTTGAAGAAAGTGAAAAATTTTGGTTAAAAAATATATGGGAATATAGTTTAAAGGAACCCATCGTTAAGGATGCATCAGATATTATTGCATTATTGCAAAAAAAAGGTCATAGTATTCATATTATTACGCAATTTGCCCATACAATGCAAGATGATTTTGTTGGAAAATTATTTAGATATATGTTAAAACGTTTTTTAAAAATTAATAATGTTAATCCTACTTCAATTAATTATTGTAATGAAATAGGAAATGAAAATGATAAATTAAGTGTTTGCAAAAAATTAAATATTGATTATATGATTGAAGATAATCCGCAAAACATTGATGTTATAAGCAAATATTGTAGAGTTATTTGTATAAAAACAAAATATAATAATAATATAAAAGATAGTGAAAATGTAATAGTCGTTAATAATTTTAGTGAAGTGTTTGATACAATAATGAATTTTGATAATATAAAAAGTGAAAATAATTTTTCTAAATCAATATTTTTTAAAGATGAATATATTAAAAATTACAATTTTGCTCGAAATATTGGTGTTCCACTTTTTAAAGTTTGTTTACATCCAACTATTATTAATAGAGAATATATACCACAAACTGGGCCTATAATTTTATGTGGAAATCATTTACATGTATGGGATCAATTTCCTGTTATTTGTGCGACAAATAGAATTACGCATTGGATGTCTAAAAAAGAATATTTTGATAGTCAATTAGGTACTTTTTTTAGAAAAACAGGTGCAATTTGTGTTGATAGAAATGGTGATACTTCTAGTAGTGTAAATACTGCTATTAATTATTTGAATATCGATAGTGCTGTAGGTATTTTTCCAGAAGGGACTAGAAATGGCTTAAAAACTGTTGATATTGAAAAATTGTATGAATATGGTATCGATATAGATTATGATGAATTTAAAAGCAAGTTGCGTGAATTGAATCCATTATCTTCACATATAAAGTTATTAGAAGAACTTTATTTGACTAAAAAAATTTCTCGTGATGATTTCATTAATTCATTATTTGATACACGAAAATATTTAAAAAAATTAGTTGAAGAAAATATTATTTCTAATGATGAATATGAAGATTCTGAATTATTACCATTTAAATTTGGTGCAGTATCTATGGCTAAAAAAACAGGAGCAAATATTGTACCATTTGCTGTTACTGGAGATTATAAGATTGGTAATAATAATTTAATAGTAAGTTTTGGTGAGCCTTTTAAAGCATTAGATGATGATTTAGAATATGTTAATAATCAATTACGACAAAAAATATTAAAACTAGTTAAAGATAATAGAAAAAATATATAAAAAATAACAATGAATCTTTATTGTTGTTTTTTTTTGTGTTATACTTGTATTAGAATGGACGAGGAGTAATGTTATGATTAGCAGTGTATATTTTCAAATTATAAGTTTAGTATATATATTATTATTATTAATTGTATTTTTTTCCAAGAAAAGATTAAATACGATTGAAAATAGTATTTATATTATTTTAGCGATTATAAATGCTATAGGATTAATTTTAGATATATCAAGCGTATATACAATTATTAATAGAGAAAGTATTCCAATTATTAATGCGATTGTGACTAAAGCGTATTTAATTTATCTATTGACTTGGATTTCATTATTGACAATTTATATTTTTGTTATTTCAATGAAAGACAATAATAAATTGTCTAATATTTCAAAAAAATATATTTATTTTTTCAGTATTTTTTATATAATTAGTTTTACGTTAATTGTTTTTTTACCATTATATTATAAACATGAAGATTCGATAGTTTATTCATATGGACCAAGTTCTACATTATTATACATAATAAGTGGTTTTTATATGTTAATTTGGTTATTATTAATGATTAAAAATTTTAAAAATATTAAATCGAAAAAATATTTGCCAATGTTTGCCTATATGATTATTGGTTTGGTTGTTATAATAATTCAAAGTTTAAACCCAGAACTATTGTTGATGACATCGATGGAAACATTTGTTACTTTTTTAATGTATTTCACTATTGAAAATCCTGACATGAAATTGATTGAGCAACTTAATATTGCTCGTGATCAAGCTGAAAAAGCTAATAAGGCTAAATCCGAATTTTTATCAAATATGAGTCATGAAATCAGGACACCATTAAATGCGATTGTTGGTTTTAGTCAAGCATTAAAAGAAGAAGATATACCTGCTAGTTCTAAAGAAGAGGTTGACGATATTATTTCAGCATCTGAAAGTTTACTAGAAATTGTTAATGGTATTCTAGATATTTCTAAGATAGAAGCCAACAAATTGGAAATTGTAAATACTGAATACAATTTTAATAAAATTTTAAATGAATTAGTAGCCTTATCAAAAGCTAGATTAGGTGATAAACCATTAGATTTTCGAACTAATTTTGATCCAAATATCCCACCGGTTTTATACGGCGACCATGTTCGAATTAAGCAAATTATTTTAAATATTTTGACTAATGCGATTAAATATACAAAAGAAGGTTATATTGAATTTAATGTCAGTTCAGTAGTTAAAGATGATGTATGTCGGTTAATTATTTCTGTAGCTGATACAGGTATTGGTATTAAACGCGAAAATATCGATAAATTGTTTAGTAAATTTGAACGATTTGATTTAGAGAAAAACATTACTATTGAAGGAACCGGTTTAGGCATGGCTATTACTAAAAAATTAGTTGACCTAATGCATGGTAAAATTGTTGTTCAAAGTGTTTATGGACAAGGTTCTAAATTTATTGTTGCTATCGATCAAAGAATTATTAATAAAGAATTATCCGAATTAGAAACTAAAACAGAAAATATTAATATCGATAATCTCGATTTTACTGACAAGTGTGTTTTAGTTGTCGATGATAACAAAATTAATTTAAAAGTTGCTAATCGCTTATTGCAAGATTTTAAATTGAAAGTAGATTTAGTTGCTAGTGGTTTTGAATGTCTTGATAAAATAAATAGTGGTAATACATATGATTTAATTTTAATGGATGATATGATGCCTAATATGTCTGGTGTCGAAACATTAAAGAAATTAAAAGAAATAGATAATTTTAAAATTCCAACCATTGCGTTAACCGCGAATGCAATATTTGGAATGCGTGAAAAATATCTTAAAGAAGGTTTTGATGATTACTTGTCTAAACCAATTGATAAAAATGAATTAATTTTATTGCTTCAAAAATTTTTAGGAAAGTAGGGGTTTAATATGAAGAATGTAGAGTTATTAAAACAAAATGGAATTGATGTTGAAGTAGGATTGAATTTATTAGGTGATATGGAAATGTATGATGAAACTTTGAATGATTTTTTAGAAGAATCATCAACGCGTCTTTCAAAAATTGCTGAATATAAACAAAATGGTGATATGCCAAATTATGCGATAGAAGTTCACGCAATGAAAAGTGATTCAAAATATTTAGGTTTTTCAAAATTGGCCGAAATGTCATTAGACCATGAAATGAAAAGTAAAGCAAATGATGTTACTTATATTAATGAAAATTATGATACACTAATCCAAGAGGCAAATCGTATTATCGATATTGTTAAAACTTATCTTGGTAAGTAGAAAGGATAAATATGGAACAAAATAATAGAAAAATTTTCCCAATCTTAATTATAATCACATTGTTTGTTATTTTCTTGATGAATCAATTTATTGATTTTGATGCTTTAAGTAAAGAAACGAGTATTGCGGTGATATTTGGTTGTTTTGCTTTATTGTTAGTATTATTTTTAGTTTTTTATATTATATTTTATATACGTAATCGTGAAAGAACAAAAGAATTAAAATATCGTGATCAATTATTTAATGCTTTAGTTAAAAATTCTAATACAGTTTATTTGATGTACGATAATAAGACTCGTCAATTTG
>CANROQ010000093.1 GCA_947632295.1 uncultured Bacilli bacterium | reverse complement strand
AATTATTTTGTTTTATTTCTTTTAGCAATTATTTTATTCATTCATCATAATATTTTCATTTTTAACAAATATTTTATGGTTACAATGATCGATGTTGGACAAGGAGATAGTATATTACTATCATATCCTCATAATCAAGGTAACATTTTAATTGATACTGGAGGTATTGTAAGTTATGAAGAAGATTGGCAAAAAAGGAAAGATAGTTATTCGATTGCCAAAAATAAAATTATTCCTTATTTAAAATCATTAGGTATAAAAAAACTAGATTTTTTAATTATCAGTCATGGTGATTTTGATCATATGGGGGAAAGTATTAATTTAATTAATAATTTTAAAGTAGATAAAGTAATACTAAATTGTAATGAACTAAACGAATTAGAACAAGATTTAATTAAGGCTTTAAATAAAAAGCACATACCATATTATAGTTGTATTAAGAATTTAAATGTTGCTGGTGGCAATTTATTATTTTTAAATAATGAGATATATGATAATGAAAATGACAGTTCTAATGTTATTTATACCAAATTAAATAATTATAAATTTTTATTTATGGGAGATGCTGGAGTAATAACGGAAACTTCTCTATTAGAAAAATATAATTTACATAATATAGATGTATTAAAAGTTGGACATCATGGCAGCAAAACTAGTAGTAGTAAAAACTTTATAGATATGATTAATCCAAAGTATTCTTTAATAAGTGTAGGTAGAAATAATCGATATGGACATCCCAATAGCGAAACATTAGAAAATTTAAATAATTCTCAAATATATAGAACAGATTTAAACGGAAGTATTAGAATTAAAATTAAAAATGATAATTTGCGTATTAAAGTATGTTCACCATAAAAATAAAACAAATAATTATAATTAATAAATAGGAAAACTAAAAATTACATGAAAATAATTTAGGAAAAATATGTATTAAAATTTTCACATAAATGAATATTTAGAATATATTATTTATGGGAAAAATAAAAAATTTACTTTAATAAGTATAATTTATTTAAACTGGATATATTAAAAATAGATAATAATGTTCTAAATTTACATTAGTAACATATTATTAACTGTGCTTAATCAAAAAAGTATAAAAATTTACTTTCAACAAGTGTAGATGGTATAAGTATCTATGCTTGTTAAATATGTACGCTAATGCTTTTAGCGTTTAATATAGATTAAGAACCAATTAAATAACTGGTTCTTTTAAATATTTTGTCGAATTATATAATTTTTATTTTATAAAAAAGCAGTTGACTTTAAATAAATAACGTGGTATTATTTAAAAGCGGCTTTGAAAGAAAGAGTGATAATTTTTATGTATATAGAAAGAAAAATGAATAATACTGTCTCAAATTTAAAAAATACGACAGCTATTAGTAAAAAAATAAATACAAAAGATATATTAAATATACATTGGCTTATAAATCAATGTAATAGAACTAGTGATGATGTAAAAAAAGTTCAATCTAATATTTTAATAAATTCTTATTGTAAAAATAAACTAATGTTTAGTGATAGAAATATGTATTTTCGTATTGCAAATATTATTCTTAAAGTTGGAACAATTACTAATGACGAAGAAAAAGTTCAAATGACATTTAACGATTTAAATACTTTTATGGCACTTATTTTTTCTACAGACATATCTTTTGAAGAACAATATGAAATTTTAAATACAATTGGTTTTAATTACGAAATGGTATGTAACAAGTATTTACAGTCATCAAAAAAATTAGAAAATATGCAAATATTTTATCAAGATATGAGAAATTGTTATAATGATTCGCTTGAATTAATTTCTAATACTAATGATATAGAGGCATCAAAAACATTAGTAAAAAGTAATTGTTACGAACAAGAAAGAAAAACGTCATAAAAATGTATATAATTAATTTTATATACATTTTTCTATGTTTATTAAACAATATATTTATTGATACCATATTTTTCTTCCTTGGGATCGAAAAATAAATCAGACTCTGGTGGATAATAAGTTAAAACACCCATAATAATATAAATTACTATGATGCCTATAATTGAAATAATATTTAAATTTAGTTCTTTAGTCATCAAAATTTTATAATTAATTACTTGAACAATAATTATATCTATTAACATGATGGTTATAGTGACAACCATATTTTCACCCATTTTATAATAAATAGGTAGAAACATAATTAAATAAATGGGTATACTTATAAAAGCACTTACTAAAGCAGCAAATAAAAAATTATTTGTTTGAATATTTTTTACTTTAAAAATTATAAATTCAATTAATTCATATAATAAGATAGTAGTGAATAACATTTTCATATGTTCCCAAATACTTTCATTAACAGGGAAAAAGATTGAAAAAAGACTATTAGGAAACCAATCATATAGAAAGTGTGTTAAAAAAGCAAGCAAAAAAGTTCCAAAGACACTTATAATTTTAAATTTTTTTAAATTCATAATATCACCTTATAATTATTATATGTAAAAAAATTTGAATTATAGGTTTATTTGCTTTAATTACTATTTTATAGTATAATGACATTATCTAGAAAGGAATTGATTTCATGATCGATAGATTAAATTCAATAGAGGAAAGATATAATCAAATTTCTAATGAACTTGTAGATCCAGCTAATATGACTGATATTAAAAAAATGACTGAATTAAGCAAAGAACAAGCGTCAATTAAAGAAGCGTATGAAGCATATCAAGAATATAAAAAAGTTTTAGAGGATATTGATGCGGCTAAAGAGATGTTAAAAGATGAGGAAATGGCTGAATTTGCTAAAGAAGAATTAAATAATTTAGAAGAGAAAAAAACTTCCCTAGAAAATAATTTTGAAATTTTATTATTACCAAAAGATCCTAATGATTTAAAAAATGTTATTGTGGAAATTAGAGGTGCTGCTGGTGGTGATGAAGGTAATATTTTTGCCGGCGATCTTTTTGAAATGTATAAAAAATATGCAGAAATGCAAGGTTGGAAGATAGATATTATCGAAGAAGAACATTCTGAGGCTGGTGGTTATTCACTAATCAGTTTTATGGTAAAAGGTGATAATGTTTATTCCAAATTAAAATATGAAAGTGGTGCGCATCGTGTTCAAAGAGTTCCATCGACTGAAACACAGGGACGTGTACATACGTCAACTGCAACAGTACTAGTTATGCCTGAGGCTGAAGAAGTCGATTTTACTCTTGATATGAGTGAGGTTAGAGTCGATATTACAAGAAGTAGTGGTTGTGGTGGTCAAGGTGTTAATACAACCGATTCGGCTGTTCGACTTACACATATTCCAACTGGATTAGTCGTTTACTCACAAACGGAAAGATCGCAAATTAAAAATAAGGAAAAAGCTATTAAAATTTTACAAACCAGACTTTTCGATTTGAAAAATCAAGAACGTGAACAGGAACTTGGTGTTGAAAGACGTAGCAAAATTGGAACTGGTGATCGTAGTGAAAAAATAAGAACTTATAATTATCCACAAAATCGTGTAACTGATCATCGTATCGGTTTTACTTTAAAACAATTAGATCGTGTTATGGATGGCGATTTAGAAGAAATAATTGAAGCACTTATTCATGAAGATCAAATTCGTAAACTAAAAGGTGATAATTAAAAATATGACCGACTTTGAATATTTAAAAAAATATTTAGATAATTCAAAATTAGATGAAGGTTTAAAAAGACTAAAAGCCGGTGAACCTGTCCAATATATTGTTGGGAATGTCGATTTTTATGGTTTAAATTTTACTGTAAATAAAAATGTTTTAATTCCACGTTTTGAAACTGAGGAATTAGTTGAAAAATTAATTATTTATATTAAAAAATATTTTAATAAAACCATAAGTATTTTAGATCTAGGTACAGGTAGTGGTTGCATTGCCATAACACTAAAATCTAAAATACCTAATAGTATGGTAGTTGCATCGGATATTTCTAATGAAGCACTAGAGGTAGCAAGATATAATGCTAAAAAAAATAATCTTGATATAGAATTTATAAATAGTGATATCTATAGCAATATAACGGGGTCATTTGATGTAATAGTAAGTAACCCACCATATATTGCTTATGATGAAGAAATCATGGAGATTGTTAAAAATAATGAACCTAATATAGCGTTATATGCCGATAATAATGGTTTATATTTTTATGAAGAAATACTTAAAAATGCCAAAAATTATTTAAATAAACAAAGTATTATAGCGTTTGAAATTGGCGAAAAGCAAGGATTAGATATAATAAAACTCGCTAAAAAAAATTTTCCTAATTCGCAAATTATTTTAGAAAAAGATTTACAACAAAGAGATCGCTTTATCTTTATTTTAAATAATTTAGCATAAAAAATTGACTG
>CANROQ010000092.1 GCA_947632295.1 uncultured Bacilli bacterium | reverse complement strand
TCATTATTAAATTTATCAGTAGCAAATTGTCTTTTGATATGACGTACTTTAGTTAAGAAAAATTCATAATGATAATTATTCTTAGATTTCTTTATAGCATCCCAAATAACATCAGAACTAAATAACCCATTAATATCATATTTTTCATCGACTAAATGTATCATTGTCCTAGCATGATTTTCTTGAGTTAAAAATATTTCTTCAACTAATGGTGAATATAAAGAATAGTCGGAAGCCTGAATATTTAATTCCTGTAATAATTGAGCATATAATGTTGCATAGGCTTGGCAATTAAGTTCGTTAACTTTGAATATTCTATGAACATATCTTGAAACTTTCTTTTCTTTCATATATTTATGATTAACTATATAAAAATCTTTTACAATATCATAAACTAATAGTGTTTGTTCTAATGGTGACAAAGATTGTAATTTTACTGGTTCTAAAATTTTATTAATGCAATGACGCATATTTAGAAAATCATCTATTGAACAAATTATTTCTTTATCATACATAATTGATACTTTATGATCAGTTTCTAATTTCTTTAACATATCGATATTAATTATATCATGATTACCGGTTACATAATAAATATTTTCTATTTTACTACCGATAGATTTTTCTATTTTATCAATTATTTCAAACGAATTAACTATTGAATCATTACCGTAATCAGTAATTTCTAGATAAAGATTATCAATATCCACTAATAAATCAATTAAAGTATCTAAATCTTTATATTCACTAATTTCTTGATTATTATCGTCTACATAATCAGCTTTTAGTGGTAATTCAATATTTAAAGTTTTAAAACGTAAAATATCATCAATTATAAAATTATTAAATTTTTCACTCGTAAATTTATTGTTTATTTTAGGTATGATTTTAAATTTAAATTGATTTGACCCAATATTTTTATCAATTTTTGGTACTTTTAATTCTTTTATATCAGTATTTTCATTTATTGCCATTAACTGTTCTAATGACAATTTATGTTCACCATAAATATTTAAAGTATTACATTTTAAATTATTAAACGTTGCCTTTATAATATCGACATCAATAAATTCTTCTGGTAAAATTATTTCTGTTGTATCTAAACATTCAAAAATTTCACACAATAATTTATTTAATCTATCACCATTATAATAGTCTCTATCTATGTATGTTTCACTATTAATAGTAGAAATTACAATAGCTTTTCCATAATAATAAAATATATTTCCATCATCATAATCTTCTTCTAATTCAACATAATTAAGTTTCACAGATAATCTCGTGCTAGATAAATATTTTTTTTCTTCCTCATTAAGCACATTATCACCCCATTTTATTATTTATCAATATTATTTATTTATACTTAAACTATTTTAATTCATCAGTTGCTTTAGCATTTAAATCAAGTTTAGCAATATGGCCTAAACTATAGGCATAATATCCTGCTGCTCCAATCATAGCAGCATTATCAGTGCAACGATTAATATTTGGAATTGTAAGAGTTATATTTTTTTCATCACATAATCTTATAAATTCATCCCTAATTCCTTTATTAGCAGCAACCCCACCAGCAATAATAAGATTTTTAACTTTATAATCTTCTAGTGCTCTCATAGTTTTTTTTGTCAATATTTTTATAACACGATTTTGAAACGAACAAGCTAAATTTTTAACATTAATATTATTTCCTTTTTGTTCTTCATTATGTCTTAAATTAATCACAGCACTTTTTATACCACTAAAACTAAAATTATATGATTCATCATCTAGTGGTAATGGAAGATTATAAGTGTCATCACCTTCATGAGCTAATTTATCAACTAATGGACCGCCTGGATATGGTAAATTTAAAACACGAGCAACTTTATCATACGCCTCACCAACAGCATCATCTAAAGTACCACCGATTTTTTTAAAACAATAATCATCTTGCATATAAATTAATTCTGTATGACCACCACTTATAACAAGAGCAATTAAAGGAAAAACCATTTTTTTTGTTAGATTATTAGCATAAATATGTCCGGCAATATGGTGAACAGGAATAAGTGGTTTATTATAAATCCACGCTAAGGTTTTAGCTGCTTCAACACCAATTAATAATGATCCTATTAATCCAGGTCCGTATGTAACAGCAATTGCATCAATATCATTAATTGTTAATTTGGATTTAATTAAAGTTTCTTCTAAAACCATAGTGATATTTTCTATATGCATACGACTTGCTATTTCTGGTACAACACCACCGTAATTAGCATGAGTATCCATTTGTGATAAAACAACAGTGGCTATTTCTTCATGGCCATTCTTAACAATTGAAGCACTAGTTTCATCGCAACTTGATTCTATAGCTAAAATGTATTTATCATTCATTCTTATCACCAAATTTCTTAATCATTAATATTGCATTTTCTTGTCCATAATATTTTTCTCTAATTGCGCATTTTTGAAAACCATATTTTTCATATAATTTAATAGCTGCATAATTATTTTCACTAACTTCTAATGTTATATTCTCTAGCATATTTATTTTATTCAAAACATAATCTAACATTTGACTTGCTATATTAAGATTACGATATTGTTCCATAACAAATATATAATTTAATTCTGCTCTTTCATAATATATAGAATAATTTATAAATCCAATTAATTTATTATCTTTAAAATATCCAATATAATAATCGTTTGTTTTTTTTAAATCATTTTCATTTATATGCAAATTAAAGTAAGAAGTCAACAAATTTAGACTATTTAAATCATTTTTAGTAATATTTCTAATCATTTTTCTTTTTTAAATTTTCTTCTGCTTCTGTCATCTTCAAATAATTTGGATTTACTAAATGTGGATTTAACGCTTTATCATTTTTATGTTTATTAATAATTTTTATAATGTCAATTTTAGGAAAAACTTTATTCTTATAATCTAATTCATCATAAGTAGCAATCTTAAAAGTTTTACTAGAATCTATTTTATTTAAAAATTTTTCAAAGTTTATGAATTGATCAGGTACTAAATTTTCTAAATTATTATCATAAATAGCTGTAAAACAATTGCCTCTCCTAGCATCAATATAAGGTATAACATAATCAGTATCAGTTTTAGTTGTTGCAATTAATTCTAAACTAGATATAGGAATTATATCAATTTTTAATGACCATGCTAAAACTTTCATAATAGTTAAGCCAATTCTAATCCCTGTAAAACTACCTGGTCCAGTGGCGATAAAAATTTTATCAATATCACTTGGTTTTAATGAACATTTCTTTAAAGCTTCATCTAATAGAGGTAATATTTTAACTGATAATTGTTCCACTACTGCTTCATGATAAAAATAGCATATAACATCATTTTGTATTATAGCTAACGTAACATACTTAGTAGATGTATCTAAAAGTAAACTTGTCATAATACAGCCTCACACAAATCTTCGTAAATTTTTCCATGAGGTTCTAATATTAGGACACGTTTATTTTCATCTAATATTTTAAATTTAATATCTAAGCGTTCACTAGGTAATATATCTTTAATAGTATCAGCCCATTCAATTATAACTACTCCACCTTTAGTAAAATATTCTTCAATTCCAATACCATCAGTATTACCATCTAGTCTATACACATCCATATGATATAGTGGTAATTCTCCATTATATTCCTTTATAATTGTAAATGTTGGTGAAGTTATAGTTTCTTCAATACCTAAAGCATTAGCTATTCCTTTAGTAAATATAGTTTTGCCACTACCTAATTCACCATTTAAACAGATAATCATATTTGGAAATTTTTCAGATTCAAAATTTTGAGCAATTTCAATCGTTTCCATTTCATTTCTAGTTGTTATCTTATATTCCATATATTATCACCATAAATATTATAGCAAAAAAAAAAGTATTATTACAATACTTATTTATAAAACTTTACTAATATGTTACAACTTTTAAATTATTTGGATTATTTAGTTTTTCTAACATATCTTCTTTAATAACTATTTGATCCTTATTCCCATCAGAAATATAACGATTATTTTCTAAATTTTCAAAATTCATTTTTATATCAAATTCTACACCATCATTGTCATATGCACGTATTCTTTTTATAAATTGTTTGTCAAAATCGACGCTAAAAGGAGAATAGTCACTTTCCCAACCTACTCTCAAAGTAGATTTTGTTATATAATTTTTGCCATTATAATTCGCTGATAAAATATGAGAAAAATTTTCATGACTTTTTTTATAAGGTGAACCATATGGCAAGGCTACAATATTTACATAAGAATTATCGATAATCGATTCTAATTGTTCATAAACTTTTCCAATTTGATAGTTTGTATCATTAATATTAATTTTAGTAAAATCAGGATGATTGAC
>CANROQ010000091.1 GCA_947632295.1 uncultured Bacilli bacterium | reverse complement strand
GGGTTCGCATCTTTCTTTAAAGTAATGGTAATTTTTACACCATCTTTTAAATCAGTATGATAATCGGAAATTCCGTCAATCGTTTTATTATGTACTAATTCAGCAACTTTATTTTTTAATTCTAATGTATTTACACCATAAGGAACTTCATCAAAGATAATGTAACTTTTTCCATTATTTTCTTCAATACTTGCCCTACTTCGTATAGTTATTGTACCTCGACCTGTTTCATAAGCCTTACGAATTCCACTATTTCCCAAAATTATTGCGCCAGTTGGAAAATCAGGACCTTTGATATAAGTCATAAGTTCATCTAATTCGATATCATGATTATCGATATAAGCTACACATCCATCAATTACTTCACCTAAATTATGTGGTGGAATATTTGTAGCCATACCAACAGCAATACCCATCGTACCATTTACAAGAATATTAGGAAATCTCGACGGTAAAATAGATGGTTCTTTTTCTGATTCATCAAAGTTTGGGTCAAAATTAACAGTATCTTTATTTATATCTCTAAGCAATTCCAAAGAAATTTTTGAAAGACGTGATTCTGTATAACGCATAGCAGCAGCGCCATATCCTTCAATATTTCCAAAATTACCATGTCCATCAACTAACATATAACGATAATTAAAATCTTGAGCCATTCTAACCATAGCCTCATAAATTGAAGAATCGCCATGTGGATGGTATTTACCCATTACATCTCCGACAATTCTAGCGCTTTTTTTATGAGGTTTGTCAGGTGTATATCCTGATTCATACATCGAATAAAGAATTCTTCTATGAACTGGTTTTAAACCATCACGTAAATCAGGTAATGCACGTGCAACAATGACACTCATCGAATATTCAAGAAATGATGATTCTATTTCATCGACAATATTATTTTCTTCTAATCTATCTCTATTATGATCCATAATTCACCTCCAACTATATATCCAAATTTTTAACATATACTGCATTTTCTTCAATAAATTTACGTCTTGGTTCTACTTCTTCACCCATTAATTTTTCAAATGCAGCATTTGCTCTTATTACATCATCAACAGTTATTTTTCTTAAAATTCTCGTATTAATATCCATTGTCGTTTCATTTAATTCTTCAGCGTCCATTTCACCTAAACCTTTCATACGCATAATATCATATTTAGTATTAGGATTTAGGGATGCTAAATAACTATCTCGCTCTTCTTCGTTTAAAACATATTTTATTGTTTTACCATGTTTAATACAAAATAATGGTGGTTGAGCAGCATAAACATGACCTGCTTCAACAATTGGTCTAAAGAAACGGTAAAATAATGTTAAAAGTAAAACACGAATATGTGAACCATCAACATCGGCATCGGTCATAATTATAATTTTATGATATCTCAATTTTTTCAAATCGAATTCATTTCCAATACCTGTTCCAAATGCAGTAATTATTGTTCTAATTTCTTCATTTGATAATGCCCTATCTAATCTAGCTTTTTCGACATTAAGAATTTTTCCTCTAAGTGGAAGAATGGCTTGTGTCATCGAATTTCTACCTTTTATTGCTGAACCACCAGCCGAATCTCCTTCGACTAAAAATATCTCACAAACAGCAGGATCTTTATCTTTACAATCAACTAATTTTCCACCAAAGTTTATAACATCTAAGTCGCTTTTCCTTCTAGTTAATTCTCTAGCCTTTTTAGCGGCTACCCTAGCTCTTGCAGCAGTCATAGTCTTCTCAACAATTAATTTAGCTGCATCAGGATTTTCTAATAAAAATCTTTCAAATCCTTGTGAAAAAACATTATCTGCTAATTTTCTAACTTCAGAGTTTCCTAATCTTCCTTTAGTTTGACCTTCAAATTGAGGATTTGGATGCTTACAGGAAATAATCATCGTCAATCCTTCTTTAACATCATCACCAGTAAGTGGTTCATCTTTTTCTTTTAAAATATTTGCTTTACGAGCATAAGAATTTATAATTCTAGTTAATGCTCTTTTAACACCTTCTTCATGTGTACCACCATCGTGAGTATTAATATTATTTACGAAAGAATAAATATTGTCATTATAACTAGAATTATATTGCATAGCAACTTCAAAAAAGACATTATCTTCTTCACCTTCTAAATGAATTATTTGATCATGTATAACTGTTTTATCTTTATTAATGAATTTAACATATTCACTAATACCACCTTCGTAAAGAAAAGTCTTTCCAGTAGTATCTTCTTCATCTCTATCATCACGAATAGTAATAGATAATCCTTTATTTAAGAATGCTAATTCTCTTATTCTTGTCATTAATGTTTCATAATTATATATATCAGTATCAAATATATCACTATCTGGTTTAAATGAAACAGTCGTTCCTGTTCTATTTGCTTCACAAGTACCAATTTCCGTAAGTTTTTGAGCAACTTTTCCACCATTTTCAAATTTAACTTCATAAATTTTACCATCTTTATAAACAGTTACTACTACCCACTTACTCAAGGCATTTACAACACTGGCACCTACTCCATGCAAACCACCAGAAACTTTATAACCGCCTCCGCCAAATTTTCCACCAGCATGTAATACTGTATAAACAGTTTCAACTGTGGAAATTCCTGTTTTAGGATGAATTCCTACTGGAATACCACGTCCATTATCTTTTACAGTTATAGAATTATCTTTATTAATGATTACTTCAATATGGTTACAGTAACCTGCCAATGCTTCATCTATCGCATTATCGACTATTTCCCATACTAAATGATGTAATCCTTTAACATCAGTTGTTCCTATATACATACCTGGTCTTTTTCTAACAGCTTCCAATCCTTCCAATACTTGAATATCAGAAGCATCATAATGTTGTTGTTCATTATTCATTTGCATCTACCTCCATTACATTTTTTATATTTCCATTTTCTATTTCAAACAACTTTGATTTTTTTATTATTTTACTATCAATATTTTTTAAATCAGTTGTTGTTATAATTGTTTGAATATCCTGATTTATATATTTTAATAAACGATTTTTTTTCTCGTCATCTAACTCACTAAAAACATCATCTAATAATAAAATTGGTGTTTCTAAACTGTGATTTTTAAGAATTTCAATTTCCGCTAATTTAGTTGTTAAAACGGCAATTCGCTGTTGACCCTGTGAGCCATAATTTTTTAAATTTAAATCATTCAAAAAAAATTCAATATCATCTTTATTTGGACCAATTAAACTACTACCTATTCTTAATTCAGAATCAAAACTATTATTCAATTTTTCTTTAAACAATTCTTCAATTTCATTAAAATTCATGTTATTAAAATTATCAATATTCAAACTATTTTTATATTCGATATGAAATCCTCTTAATCCTGTCAAATCATAAAAAATCTTATCAATATATTTATTTAATTCTTCAATAAAATTATTTCTAGCAAAATATATATCAATAGAACTTTTTATATAATAATCATTAATAATTATAAAATATTGTTTGTCATAATTATTATAAGAAATAATTTTCTTTAAATAATCATTTCGCATATGTTGAATTTTACGAAATTTATTTAATATTAATAAATAATTATTATCATATTGACTTATTTCAGAATTTATATATCGCCTTCGTATATTTGGAGAACCTTTAATTATATCTAAATCATCAGGATAAAAAATAATGATATTTAATTTAGTAATATAATCACTTACTTTTTTATAAATATCACCATCGACAAAAATATTTTTTTTATCTTTTTCTAATGATATTTCTAATTTTGTATCAAAGAGACTTTCAGTTTTAATAATACCTTTTATTTTTAAAAATTTTTCACCATTCTTTATTAAATTATTATCAATAAAAGAACGATGCGATTTTGTAAAACTTAAAAAATATATACTTTCTAATAAATTAGTTTTACCTTGAGCATTTTGACCATAAAAAATATTTATTTTCGAATTTAAAGATAAATCAGCCTCTTCATAATTTCGAAAATTTATAACGCTTAGTTGTTTTAGTATCATCATTAACACCTTTTTTTCAATTTAAAGCCTCTTAACAGTATTTTCGATAAAATTAATACTCCTATACACACTTAATATTATAACACAAATTTATAGTAAAAGAAAAAAAATAAACGATATATGTCTATTTTTTTTATATTTTTTATAATGCTTTTCTTTTTCGTAATATTGATTCTAATCTTGACGAACGCAAAACTTGATTTTCAATTGAATTATACGAAGTATCTATATCTAATTTTTTTCCATTTTTAAAACATAATTGTGTTTTACCATTATTCTTATTATAATTTTCTAAATTATTTAAAGATATCCAACTACAATGTGCTATTCTTGGTGAATTAGTTGGGAAAAAAATCATCGAATTTGTTTCTTCAACGATAATTGGTGATTT
>CANROQ010000090.1 GCA_947632295.1 uncultured Bacilli bacterium | reverse complement strand
CTACTTTCTTTAATTCAGCATGGCGACAATTTAGAAAAAGAAATGCATATCCAACTGGTATAACTCAAAATGTAGCGTATTTACTTTCTTCTATTGATGCTTCTACTATGTTATCAAATAGTGAAACTATAGTTATGTTAGACCAAGCTGCATCAGATAGAAAAGAACTGGCTAAACAATTAAATATTTCTGATGAACAAATGAGTTATGTTACAAATGCTGATGCTGGTTGTGGACTTATTCGATATGGTGGTTCACTTGTTCCTTTTATAAATAAATTTCCTACAGATACAAATTTATATAAGTTAATGACTACTAAACCAGGAGAATAACTTATGTCTAAAATTAAGACAAGAAATGTTATTAAGGGAACAATAAAAACTATTGATAAAGGAGTTATTGCTACCCAAAAGACTAAAGAAAATATTGTAAATGTTAAAGAAAAAAGCGAAAATTCTATGCAAGTTAAAGAACAAAATTCGACAGAATATGCAACTAATCGTATTGAGGGTGGTACTAGAAAAGTTGTGAATAATGCAGGAATTGTTAGAAATAAAGGAAATGAAGCTGTAAGAACTACAAAAAATAATATTATTAAAACAAAAGATAAAATTAAAAATATAAAAACTAGACTTGCTGAAAAAAAGAAAATAAAGACGACAAAGAAAGGAATAAAAACAAGTAAGCAAGTAGTTAAGAATACTGAAAAAGTTGCAAAGGAAACAGTAAAAGCTTCACAAAGAGCCATAAAAATTGCTCGAGAAACTGCTAAAAAGACTTATCAGGGTATTAAATTAACAGTTAAGGCAACAATTACAACAGTTAAAGCAATTATTGCTGCAACAAAAGCATTGATAAGTGCAATTATAGCTGGAGGCTGGATTGCTATTGTTGTTATAGTTGTAATTTGTTTAATAGGTTTATTGTGTAGTTCTATTTTTGGAATATTTTTTTCAGGCGAGAAAACCGATCCAAATTCCTATACAATGAGAGATGCAATTGTAGAGTGTAATAGGGAACTTTCAGACAAACTACAAACAATACAAGACACAAATCCTCATGATGAATATGAATTAGATGGAACAATGGCTACTTGGAAAGACATTTTATTAGTTTATGCAGTTAAAGTATCTAATGGAACTAATGAGCAAGATGTTTTAACTATGAATGAAAATAAAAAGCAAATTTTAAAAGATATATTTTGGAATATGAACAATATATCTAGCGAAGTAAAAGATGAAATGGTAACTGAACGAGGAACTAATACTGATGAATTACCTAAAGAGGTGCAAAAGAAAGTGCTGCACATTACTATTTCATCTAAAAATGCTGAACAAATGAAAAATGAATATAATTTTAGTCCATTACAATTAAAGCAATATAATGAACTACTGAAAGATGATTATTCTATGTTATGGAATGGTATCATTTATGGATTAGATTCTGGCGAATATATGAATTGGCGACAACGAGATGCAAGTTGGTCTAATGTTAGAATAGGTAATACTACAAGTACCATAGGAGATATTGGTTGTTTGGTAACATCTATTGCTATACTAATTCAAAAATCTGGAGTAAATACTGCAACTATTACTCCATTTAATCCAGGCACATTTGTGGAGGCATTAAATAGAGTAGGTGGATTTAATGATAAGGGTGCTTTACAATATGCACCAATAAGTAAAGTTGTTCCAGATTTTAAATATATGGATCAAATAGAATTAAAAGGCAAAACTAGAGAAGAAAAGTTATCAATCATTACAAATTATTTTAATCAAGGCTATTATTTAACAGTGGAGGTAAAAGGTGCAACACCTGGCAACCAACATTGGGTAGCAGTTATTGGAGTTGATGGTAATAATATAAAAATGGTTGATCCTGCAACAGACCATACAGATATGTGGACTGCTTATGAATGGGATAAGACCTCACAATTTAACTATTTCAAAGCAAATTAAAAAGGGTAAAAAACCCTTTTATACATATTATTTTATTTCTAAATATTTTTTATAATCTGGCACTTGATTTTTGTGTTTATAAAAACTACAATTTTTACATTTTTTTTCATTAAGTGCATTACATGATTCTTTTGAAATTCTAGCAAAGCAATTAATTTTGTCATTTTCATCATCTTTTAATTTTTTTGTAGAAATTTCATTCCCTTTAATTTCAAAACTCATTACAACTTACTCCTTTCTTTTTGATAAAATACTATTGATAAACTGATTGTATAATTTAGTAACTTTTCTTTGATTTTCTCTTCTTGATTTTCTATCAGGACAACTATTTAATCTTATTTCTTTTATATGTTCTTCAACTGATGGATAATTTATGTTCATATATTTTGCTAATAGTCTTTCAATAAGAAAACCTTCTGGGAAATTTAATCTTTTATTATTTAATATCTTATCTATTGCAGATCGTTTGATTTCTTGAAATTGTAAAGTTAAATAAAACATTTCACTAGCAGTACAATCTGTACTAAGTCTTTTTTTAGTAAAAACTAAATCTTTAATTTCATCAAAACTTTCTGTATGTTCTTTTATATTATCAATAAACTTTAATATTTCATCATCAACTGTGATTTCAGCCCATAACATATATATACACTACCTTTCATTACTTAAATTGCTTTTCAAATAAATAAAAATTATTTCTTGTTACAATGTTTTCAGGAATGTTTATTCCTTTAAATGAAACTTTTTTGTAAGAATCACCATGATTAAATACATCATCAGGTGCTTCAATTACTAAACCATCATATATTGTTGTATCTTCTTCATCATAAACAAATATTATTGTTTTATCTTCGCTCAACATATAGTTCCATATTGGTATATCTTGATTTTTGTTAAATGTAATACAATAATTATCATCTAATAATATATCAATTATCTCTTGTTTTCGTTTTTTTAAATTTTCTTGCATAATATAATCCTCTTTCTTTTCTTCTTTTACTAAAATAAAACAGTAGTTATATCTAGTGCATTGATTAAAATAATACTACTAAATACTTTACTACTGCTTAATATTTTATATATCTTTTTTTACTATTCTTTATTTAACATATCACCAACCATTTCTATTATAACATCTTTTGGGACGATTACGATACATATTTTTTAATGCTTTTGTGCAAAAATAATTATGAGGTGTTTTCGATGCAAAACGAAGATGAACTTCAAAAATTACTTAATAAGGACTATATGCCAATAATATATCGTAATATTAAAAAGTTTAGGCAAGAATGTGGAATGGAGCTTGCTGATGTAGCAGAAATACTAGACATGTCCTACGATTATTTAAGAAGAGTAGAATCAGACCAAGATTCAATAAAGACTTGTTCTTTAAAGCTATTAATCAAATTTAGTATTTTATATAAAAAACCATTAGATGACTTTCTTAAAGAATAGTTCTTATTAGGATTGAAAATTTTAATTTCAATCCTTTATTTTTTAATTAAAAATTCTATTAAGAATTTTACCTGGTAATAAATAAAATCTCCCTTTGGTTAATGGACTTATATCACAATCTTTTGGATAATGAATATTTATTAATGTATCTCCAAACTCAAATAGAGTAGGATCTGCCTCTTCAATAAGACCATCAAATAAAATTTTTCCAAACTCTTTCCATATAACTATTTTTTGTTGATGAGAATATAAACAAAAACCATGTATTTCATTCAAGTTTTTGGCATTAAACGAAATGCAAATAGAACCTGTCTTTAGCAATTCTATAGCTATAGATTTTCTTGTTGTTTTTTCTCTTAAATATAAGCTGCTCATCAAATATCTCTCCCAACAATATTTAACATCCCATTTTTTACTACATTTAGAATTATACCACGAATAAGGTACACAAACAAGAGCCTGATATAAAAACCTTATTTATGTTAAAATTTATAATGTAAGTTGCCTTAGTAAGAGAGGGGTGATTTAATTGGAAAGAAGCAACAATATTGCAATATTAGATATGTTTGGTAACTATGGTAAATATGTTTGTAATATTGGAAAAGCGATGGATAAAGCTGGAATATCTATTTCTAAAATGAGGAAATTAACAGGACTACATCATGAAATCGTTAAAAAATATTATGAAGATAAAGTGGTAAGAATGGATAAAGATGTCCTAGCTAGAATAACTTTTGTTTTAATTGCTTATGGTGTTGATATAAAAGATATAATTCAATATATTCCACCAAAAGAAAAGATGAATGTAAAAAATAATCCCTTAAATTGACCGTTAATTGATTAAATTTAACATATCATCTATAAATATAATATAATATTTGTTAAGCTAAAATGTCAAGATGTAATAAAACTAGTAATATTAATAAAATTAGTAATATTAATTTAAACGATTTAATTCTTTTATGTTTTAAAATCGTTTTTTTGTGATATAATTTTGTATATTGATTTACGAAAAAAA
>CANROQ010000089.1 GCA_947632295.1 uncultured Bacilli bacterium | reverse complement strand
CCAAAATTCGAATACGAAGAGCATCACTAGGTATATCTATTTGGCTAAATTTATAACCTATTAAAACATATATACTAAAAATTATTCCAAGCAATAAAATTGTCTTTTTCATTTTTGTCACCTATTTAATATTGCACAAAAAAAATTATTTTATACATACAAAATAATTTTTTTACAAATTTATTTAATTTTTTGTTTTTGATATTCAGCATTTGCTAAAGTATTTAACATTGATTCATAATCACCTGAAATATTTAATCTATTAGGAATTATGTATTCATTTATAATATTTTTATACATAGTTAATAATTTTATTTTTTCATCAGATGTTGCCTGTATTTTTCTTAAACTAGCATTATCTGAAATCAAAATTTGGGTTGGAATTATAACCTCTTGATTATCAAAAAATCTTTTAGGTTGTTCCGGAGCAAGTAAAGTGCTGACTATATAATTATTTTCTTCGGTTTGTTTAATACCCATCATAAAATAAGGACAAACTGCTTCATTACTTGGTACAAAAAATAATTTTTGTCTATCATAATCATATTTTTCATCTTTAGGATCATAATTTATAGCTGCAAAATTAAATCTTTCAAAATCACTTAATTTTCTAAAAATTTCGCATTTAATACCTGATTTATAATAATTTATTGCTTTTTCAATATTACCAGAATTATCATATTCTGCAACTTTTTGAGCATTTTCTAATAATATTTCTAATAAATCAAAACTTGAAAAATCATTATTATTAATTCCTAAAATATTTTTACGATAATTATCAAAATATTCACCCTTTATATTATTAAAATCAATACCTAGCATATGACATAAATTTTTTGATAATATTTCAAATCTAATTTCTTCACCATTACTAAAAATCATATTATATTCTTTATTATAGTATTTTTGTTTAAAACTATCGTAACAATCTTTCATTTCAGACAATACTTTCATACTATATTCAATACCTGGCATTGGTGTTCGATTAGCCCTTGCATCAACATATTGTAACTCTTTCGAAGTAATCATAAAAATTCCCCCTTTTTCTTATTGGGTGCTATAATAACACAATAAATTAAACTTGTCAAATTATTATTAAAATCATATTATCTTAACTTATAAATAAATATCTAGTCTATATACTTTTATAATTTTTAACTATTGACATAATTTAAAAATATGATATTATGAATATAGCAAGTGACCTTGCATATAATAAAAAAGAGGAACATTTAATATTGCAAGTGAATGTCGCCTCTTTAAAGTTTGGATTTGACACTCTATCTAAGCAGATGAGTGTCTATTTTTTTATAACTAATACCAATAAGGTAAGAAGTGATAAAATGATACAAATGTATCTTAAAAGTTTAAGTATATAAACTCTTTTTTTCATCAATATCAAGCCTCCTTCATCAAGATCGGAGGACGACACTCATATTAAATATTCCAAAATTAATTATACCAAACAAATTTTCGTATAGCAATACTTATTAATTTATTTTAAATAATATTATCATTTATTTTTATTTACATTTTCTACAATCTTTTTAAATTCTTATTAAAAATCCTAGTTCTATGATATAATCTATATATAGGAACGTGATAAAATGAAAAAAAATAGTTTTTTTGAAGGTTCATTTATTGCAACATTTGGTATCATAATATGCAAAATTATTGGATTACTATATGTTATACCTTTTTATGCGATGATTACATCAACTGGAGCCGCTTTATATAGTTTTGCTTATTCAATATATACAGTTTTTTTAAGTCTTTCTACTAGCGGTATACCTATCGCAATGAGTAAACTAGTCAGTGAATACAATAGTTTAGAATATCATCATACGAAAGAAAAAGTATATGATTTAGGCAAAAAAATTATTATTTTACTTGGTATATTTTTCTTTATAATACTAATGATTTTTGCTCCTAATATTGCTAGTTTTATTTTAGGTAATAATGCTAGTGGTGGCAATTCTATTGAAGATGTTACTTTAGTTATTAGAATTATATCAACTGCCCTTTTAATTGTTCCAATTTTAAGTGTTACTAAAGGTTATATTCAAGGACATAAATACATGGCACCAACTAGTATATCAAATATTATTGAACAAATTGTTAGAGTTTTAGTAATTTTAATTGGTTGTTTCGTTAGTTTAAAAATAATGGGTACTAGTGAAAAAACTGCCATCGGTATATCGGTATTTGCAGCCACAATCGGTGCCTTTCTAGCCTACATTTATTTGATAATCAAAATGAAAAAAAATAAAAATCTTTTTATCAAAAATGTAGAAGAAAAAGAAGAAGAAAAAAAGTTTACAGCTAAATATTTAATTAGACAAATAATCTTATACGCCTTACCATTTATTATAATTGACTTACTAAAATCTGCTTATAATTTAGTTGATACCGTAACCATTACAAGAACTTTAACAAAACTAGGATATACCCAAAATACTGCTGATCTAACTTTTGCAACCATTGCTACTTGGGGAAATAAATTAAGTATGATTATTATTTCTATTTCCATGGGTATCACTGCTAGTTTAATTCCTTCACTTGCTAGTGATTATGTTTTAAAAAAAGATAAAGAAATTAATAAAAAAGTTAACCAAGCCATTCAATTATTATTATTTATAACTATACCAATGACAATTGGACTTTGTTTTTTAGCACGACCTGTTTGGATTGTTTTTTATAGTTATGATCCATTAAGTATTTCCGTTTTTCAATTATTTATTTTTCAAGCTATTACTTTTTCGTTATTTTCAATTTTATTAAATATAACACAAACAACTAATAATACAAAAGTAACAATTTTAACTCTTTTTGTAAGTTTTTTAGGAAACGCTATTTTAAATATTCCCATGATGAATTTATTAAATAAATGGCATATTGCCTACCAAGGTGCATCAGTTGCTACTTTAATAACACAATTAATTCCAATTATATTTTTAATGATTTTTATTCAAAAAAAATTAAAAGTTAAATATAGGCAAACATATATTACAATTGCAAAAATAACTATTTCTTCACTTATTATGTTACTTTTATTGTATTTAATTACATTTATCTACCCACTAAATTGTACAACTAAAATACCAGCGTTAATTCAAACAATTGTATATACTATTTTAGGTGTTATTATTTATATTATTTTAGTAATTAAATTAGGAGTTATTAAAAATTTATTCGATACGAAAAAAATTGTAAATAGACTAAAAAAATCAAATTAATTTTGATTTTTTTGTTTATATTTTTTTATAATTAAATCCATTAAATCTACTAAATAATAGACAAAATGTTTATCTAAATAAACAGTATCAAGAATAATTACTAATGATTTTCCATGCATACTAAATCTAAACATTCTCGATATTTTACTGACATCAACAAAAATATCATCCACTTTTATTTTATTAGTAAAATCTTCATTAAAGATTAATTTAATAAAATTCTTAGTTTGTTCAACTTTTTTAATTTCAATTTGTTTAGCCATTTTTTCAAATAACTCTTCATACATATAAATTAACATATTTTCAGAAATTTTACCAAATCTATCTTCAATTTCATACTTAATTTTTTCCAAACTTTCATATGAATCAATAGTATTAATTTTTTTATGAATTTCAATTTTAATATCGGTATCTTTAATATATTTATCATCAATTGAAGTTGCTACATCTAAAAGTGGTACTTCATTCTCTTTGATTTCTTCAATTTTTTTGCCATTTATCTTATTTACTTCTTCATTTAACATATTTAAAAATAACTCTATGCCTACTGAATCGACAAAACCTGCCTGTTCACTACCTAAAATATCCCCAGCACCTCTTATAGATAAATCGCGCATAGCAATATTAAAGCCACTACCTAATTCCGTGAATTGTTTTATAACATCCAATCTTTTTACAGCAATTTCTGATAAAATTTTATTTTTATTATACATTAAATAACAATATGCGATTTTATCACTACGACCTACTCTTCCTCTAATTTGATATAATTGTGATAATCCAAAACGGTCGGCATCCATGATAATTAATGTATTAACACTAGGAATATCAATTCCGGTTTCGATGATTGTCGTACATAATAAAACGTCAAATTCATTATTTAAAAAATCAGCCATAACATTTTCAATTTGAATTTTTGTCATTTTGCCATGAATAGTTCCTATTTTTGCATCAGGAATAATTTTTTGTAATTCGATTTTTTTACTTTCCATCTCTTCAACATGATTATATAAAATAAATACTTGACCATTACGGGCTAATTCTCGATATACTGCTTCTTTTATTATTTGATTACTTTCTGATAATACATAAGTTTGTACAGGATAACGATTAACAGGTGGTGTTTCAATCAAACTTAAACCACGCAAACCCGATACTGACATTTGCAAAGTTCTAGGTATAGGAGTTGCCGATAAAGTTAAAACATCAATATT
>CANROQ010000088.1 GCA_947632295.1 uncultured Bacilli bacterium | reverse complement strand
TCATCAGTTGTTGTAAATTTTAAAGGAACTCTAACTTCTTCTTTAGAATAAAATAATAAATTTAACTCATCTATATCGTCAGTTACTAAATTAATATCGATTGTACCGTTTAAATTCAAATGATTACCATAGACATAAATTTCATCAATAACTGCATCTTTATCAGTTTCGATAATATATTTTTTAGTATTGTATTTTAATAAAAATAGCAAAAATGCAACAATAAAAATAATGCAAAAAATTAAAAATAGCAATCTTTTTTTATTTATTTTTTTCATAAAGCATACTCCTTAATAATATTATAACAAAAAAAATTAGTAATTATTTACTAATTATAATAAGAAGACATAATTTTACATTTAATTATCTACTTCAATATAATCGATATCATGATTATATAAACAATTTAGTTTATGAAAAAATTTGGGTGAAGCATTAGAAAATTTTAAAACACCACCAGTTATAATCAAATTAATTACATGATTATTAACTTTTATAGTTTTTTTACCACGTGTATTTTTAGGAAAAAGCGTTCGCTGTGGACTGATAATACCAATTGAAGTTGGCAATTTTTTTAATATTGGGAAAACTAATCCATCATGCATATGACCAGATAATACTAAATCGATTGTTGAATAAAATTTAACTTTAAATAAAACACTTTTCTCAATTCTTCTAGGAGAATGACACATTAAAATCGTATATTTTTTATCTTTTTTATCAAAGAAAAAATTACTGTTAAGTTCAGATACCAATACATTGCTATCTTCTCCTGCTTGAAAATAATCACGACTAGGTGTATAACCAATTACACGCAAATCATCATTTTCAAATATTTGATTGTGTAGTAATAACACATTTTTATTATTATTTTTCTCAATTAAATTTTGCCAATAGAAAATAGCATCACTAGAAGTACCATTTATTTTAAATTTTTTTAAATTAAAATAATCATGGCTTCCTAAGGTAATTAAGATTGGTGCAAACTTTGATAAATTATTTAAAAAGTCTAATAAAAATTTTTCATTTTGTTTTTTATCAAAAAATCTAAATTCATCAATTATATCACCACATAAACAAATAATATTAGGTTTTAAAATTTCGACTTTTTTTAATATATTAGAAATAATTTTTTCATCGTAATCATCCCACAAATGAATATCAGCCATCATTAATATTTTTTGTTTATTTTTAACTTTTTTACTTTCTAATTTATATTTATTAACTTTTAACATTAAATCACCTATTAATATATATTTTTAACTTTTTAATATATTAATATTGTATCAAAAAAGAGTGAATTAGTCACTCTTTAATTTTCGGCTTCTTCTAACATATTTGTAATGAATATACCGTAACCTTTAGTTGGATCATCAACCACAACATGAGTAACAGCCCCAATTATATTATTTCCTTGAATAATTGGTGAACCACTCATACCTTGAATAATTCCACCTGTTTTCTCTAATAATTCTTGATCAGTTATTTCAAATAACATATTCTTATTTTTTTGTTCATCTTTGGAAATTCGTAAAATATTAATAGAATATTCTTTAATATCAGAATTATTTAGAACTGTTAATATTTTTGCTTCTCCTTTTTTTATTTCATTAGGCTGTGCTACTTTATATAGTTTTTTGTTTGGCAAATCACTTGAATAATTACCAAATATACCTTGTTTAGTGTTTTCGAAAATACTACCATTTATTTTATCAGTATAAAATCTAGCATTTTTTTCACCAGGATTACCATTTTCGCTTCTCTCAATGCTAGTAACATCGGTCTCAAATATTTTACCATTCTTTACTTCTAAAATTTGACCACTGTTTTTTTCAATTATTTCATGACCTAAAGCACCAAATAATTTTGTTTCTGGATCGATAAAACTTAATGTACCAACACCTGTAACACTATCTTTAACATAAAGTCCTGTCTTTATAACGCCATTCATATCCTTATACAGTGTCAAATTAGTTGTTTTCATGTTTTTACCTCTAATATACCCTACTTTAATTGTTTCGTTATTTTGATAAGTATTAACTTTATCAACTAATTCTTGAATCGTATTAATTTCTTGATCTTCAATTGATACAATCGTATCGCCAATTTGTAGTTTAGCAGTTAAAGCTGGATCATTATCATCGATTTTATAAGTTCCGACAATAATAACACCTTTAGAATTTAATTCAATTCCAATATTTTCGCCACCTGCTAATATATATTTTGAATAGGCAAAAACATTATTTGGTATAATAAATAATGAAAGAAGTAGCCACATAAATGCTTTTTTTAATTTTTTAAAAAACATTTAAACATCTCCTTTTTAGTCGATATAGACCACATTATTATTATGAAAAGAAAACTCGCAAATATTAAAAAAATAACTAAATTAACTTAGTTATTTCTACCAATTTATTTTATTAATTTTTTTTGCAAATTATTATTTTCTAATGAATTAGTTGTTAGTTTAGATAAATCTTTTAAGTCAGCATCTATAACAGGTAATAATTCGCAAATATATGGTATTAAATCACTTGGAAAGTAATGATAATAATTAGTTGGATCGATAATACCATCGATTGTTTTGATTACTTTATCCATATTATTTTTTGATAATTCTATATTAGTTGTCAATTCTTTCCCATTAAAATTATATGAAATAACATGTGATTGACCGTGTAAAACAACATCATAATTATTTTCAAAATTATTTGATGAAATAATATAATTATGCAAATCGGTTGTAGTATAAGAAAAAGAATTATTTGTTTCAGGATTTAAAATATAACATGCACCATATTTAGAATAATCAACTTTAAATAATTCTATCTCATTATTATTAGATATATTTTTGTCTATTATTGGTGCTAATAACTTAAGTGCTACATCATGCATAGATTTTCGTTTAATATAAATATTAAAAAATAATATTTTATCGTCGATTGAAATAGTCATACTAACATCATTACCAACAAATTTCATATATCTTTCTTCTTTTAATATTTCGTTATTTTTAATATCTATAATTATAAGTTTTTTTTGTTCTAAATCATATTTTAAGGAAATTCCATAACAATTTAAAATACGACATACAAATGAATCATCATCCATTGGACCAAAAACATTTAAACATTCATCAGTTTCAATAGTTTCTTCATTATATACTTTATCTTTAAATTTATAGTATGTATTCATTTCTTTTGCACCTCAATTAATTATATTAAAAATTTATAAATTAATTATTTTCTTCTAATTTAAAATCTTCTAAATTACCATTTTCTAAGACAATTTTATTAACTTGCTCTTCAACTTTTTTTAATTGTTCATCACATTCTTTAACTAATTTCATGGCTTTAGTATATTTATCAATCGAATCTTCTAAAGAAGTATTGCCATTTTCTAATTCATTTATAATATTTTCTAATTCTACAATTTTATCTTCAAATTTTTGTTTTTTTTCTTCCATTTTATTTTTCTACTCCTTCAACTTTTGTATTTACCATGCCATCGGCTAATTTTATCTTTAAATTTTCACCTTTATTTATTAATTTAATACTACTTATAATTTTGTCATCTTTATATACGACACTATAACCTCTTTTTAAAACTTTTAAAGGATTAATCAATTCTAATTTTTCAATTATATTCGTAATTTTTTCTTGTTTTTGTTTATATAAAATTTCAGGATTTTTTAAAATATAACTATTCTTTAAAAAATTCAATTTATCGATATTTTTATTTAACTTTATATTTAATAATTGATTTAATTTTTCAATTATTAAATCGATTTTTTGCTTTTTATTATCATATATGATTAATGGATTTTTAATTACAAAAGAATTTTTTAGTGATTCTAAATATAATTTTTGATAATTAACTATTTTTAAAATTCCTTCATTTAAACGAATATGTAATTGATCCATATGTTTTTGTAAATCTAAAAGATTAGGAACGGCTAATTCGGCTGCTCCTGTTGGGGTTGGTGCACGCAAGTCAGCAACAAAATCTGCAATAGTATAATCTATTTCATGGCCAACGGCACTAATAATAGGAATATTACAATCAAATATCGCTCTAGCCACTATTTCTTCATTAAAAGGCCATAAATCTTCAATTGAACCACCACCACGTCCAACAATTAAAACATCAAGATTATAATTTTCAGCCATTTTAATTTTATTTACGATATCACTAGCAGCATTTTCGCCTTGAACTAAACTAGGAAACAAAATAACTTCACAAATTGGATAGCGACGCTTAATGGTTGACAAAATATCTTTAATAGCGGCACCAGTTGGAGCAGTCACCACACCTACTCTTTCAGGAAATTTAGGAATTTTTTTCTTATATTTAGTATCAAATAAACCTTCTTTAGACAATTTTTCCTTTAATTGTTCAAACGCAATATATAAATTACCAATTCCGTCCTCTAACATTTCATCGACATAAATTTGATAATTTCCTGTTGCTTCATAAACAGTAATTCTACCATGAACTAAAACTTTCATACCATCAGTTGGTGTAAAAACATTTTTTCT
>CANROQ010000087.1 GCA_947632295.1 uncultured Bacilli bacterium | reverse complement strand
GGCTGGAGCATTGAATCAAGCGATAAAAGCAATTGCGATTGCCCGTGGGTTTGTAGCACCATCTGGAAAAAATTTGGTTTGTATCCCAGCATTCACTGATATTGTTATTGAGGGAGAGGAAAGAACCGCTATAAAATTGATTGTAGAGGCTAGATAACCTCTTTTTTTATTGCATTATCATATTATTTTATAGTATAATACATAAGGATAAATTTATATTGGAGGATTTATATGGATAGTAATTTAAAACGTGAATTAATTTTAGAACATTATCAACATCCTAAAAATAAAGGTTTAATTGATGACGATACCTACGTGAAAATTAATATGAATAATGAAAGTTGTATCGATGAAGTAGATTTAATGATTAAAGTTGAAGACGACATTATTAAAGATATTCGTTTTGATGGTGAAGCCTGTGCTATTTGTACTAGTTCAACCTCGATTATGATAGATACTTTGATAGGTAAAAGTTTAAAAGAAGTAAAAGAAATTTATGAAAATTACAATAACATGATTGATGAAAAAGAATATAATCCGACAATTTTGGAACAAGCAAATGCTTATGATGATATATATAGACAACCTAATCGAAAAAAATGTGCTTTGTTACCATGGTGGGGAATTGAAAAACTATTAAAAGATAAAAACTATTTATAATCAGAATGGTGATGATAATTTTGAAAAAAACAAATTTAACAGCAAAAACGATTAAAGAAATTTCAAAAATAAAAAATGAGCCAAAATGGATGACTGAGTTTAGATTAAAATCTTATGAAAAATTTTTAGAACTACATAATCCCAATTTTGGTCCAGAGTTAAAAATTGATTTTTCGGATATAAATTATTATAAAAGAATTGATGATAAAGTTCATAATACTTGGGAAGATGTACCTAAAGAGGCAAGAAATACATTTAAAGAAATAGGACTTCCTGATGCTGAGGCAAAATATTTAGCAGGTATAGGCGCACAATTTGAAAGTGAAGTTATCTATCACAATATGTTAAAAGAATTAGTTGATAAAAATGTTATTTTTTGTGATACAGATACGGCCTTGAAAGAATATCCTGAACTTTTTAAAACATACTTTAATAATTTAGTTAAATATGATGAAAATAAATATACAGCTTTAAATGGTGCTGTGTGGAGTGGTGGAACGTTTATCTATATCCCTCCTAATACCCATTTAAATCGCCCATTACAAAGTTATTTTCGTATTAATAGTAAAAATATGGGACAATTTGAACGAACAATAATAATTGTCGATGAAAATAGTGATTTGCATTATATGGAAGGGTGTACTGCACCAACTTATACATCTGATTCACTTCATGCAGCAGTTGTCGAAATCTATGTTAAAAAGAATGCTAAATGTCGCTATACTACAATTCAAAATTGGTCAAGTGATGTGTATAATTTAGTTACTAAAAGGGCTATTGTTGAGGAATGTGGCTTGATGGAGTGGATCGATGGTAATATTGGTTCTAAAATTAATATGAAATATCCATCTTGTATTTTAAATGGTGAATATGCTAAGGGAAATTGTATTTCGATAGCAGTAGCTGGTGAAAATCAAATTCAAGATACTGGTGCGAAAATGATTCATTTAGCCCCTAATACGACAAGTAGTATTATTAGTAAGTCGATTGCTTGTCATGGTGGAAATGCTACATATAGAGGAACAGTAAATATTTCTAGTAAAGCTCATAATTCAAAAAGTACGGTCAAATGTGATACGATTATTTTAGATAAAGAATCTAAAAGTGATACTATTCCACAAAATAAAATTGCCAATACTTCATCAATTATTGAACATGAGGCGACAGTGTCTAAAATAGATGAAGATAAATTATTTTATTTGATGAGTCGAGGTTTAAGTGAGGATAAGGCTCGAGAATTATTAATTATGGGCTTTATTGAAAGATTTAGAGAAGAACTTCCAATGGAATATGCGGTTGAATTAAATGCCTTGTTAAAAAATTATTTTTAGTAATAATTTTTTTCTTTTGCTATATTTTATTAGCTGTTTAGTTATTATTGTATACAAATTTTGAATTTTTGCATTTATTTTAACGCAAAAACGGTAATTTTGCTATTTGTCTTTTTAATTTTAATTAGGTATATTGGTGGTGAAAGGAGAGAAATAGATGTTAAATCAAACCGTTTTAGTTGGGAGACTTGTTAAAGATCCTGAATTGCGTGAAACAGATAATGGTAATAAAGTTACAAATATTACTTTAGCTGTTCCAAGAAGTTATAAGAATATAAATGGCGAGTATGATACAGACTTTATTCCTTGTGTTTTATGGAAAGGAATTGCCGAAAACACAGCAGAATATGTCAAAAAAGGTGATTTGATAGGTGTCAAAGGTCATCTTCAAACTCGCAATTTAGAATTGGATGAAAATCTTAAAAGACAATCAGTTGAATTGATTGCTGAAAAAGTAACATTTTTATCTAGTAAAAGAACAGATGAATAGTCTGTCTTTTATTTAAAATAAAAGTTAATTTAAAGTTAATTATATGCTATTTGATAATATTGCTGTTATAATTTAGTTAACAAATGGATAATAGAGGTATTTTATGATTATTGGTAGTAGAGTTAGAGAAGAACGTTTAAAAAGAGGTTTATCACAAGAAGAATTAGGAAAATTAATAGGTGTTTCGAAAGTAGCAATATCAAATTATGAAAAAGGTATCGAGCAACCAAAGATGAAAAACTTACGAAAATTAACTGAAATTTTAGAAATAACACCAAATTATATTTTAGGAAATGATATTGACATTATTTGTGAAAGCGATGAGGTATATCACTTAAAAATTTCCAAAGAAGAATTAGAAATTTTAAAACAATTGCGTCAACATCAAAAATTATATAACAAACTTTGTGATGAACCAAAACGAACATTAGATTTAATAGAATTAAAATTAAAAAAAGAAAATATGTTATAATATTTTTAGGTGATTTACTTGGATAAAGTATTAGTTGATTTTTTAAATTATTTGCAAAATGAAAAACAATATTCCAACTTTACTGTTGCTAATTACGAGCGTGATATTAAATATTTTTTTGAATTTTTAAAAGATAAAAAAATTACACAGTTTCAAAATATTGACTATCAACATATACGAGAATATCTTATTCATCTTCATAATCATCAATATTCTAAAAAGACAATTTCACGTTATATTAGTAGTTTAAGAACTTTCTTTAAATATCTTTATATTGAAGGAATTATTAAAAATAATCCTATGATTTTAGTTTCTAATCCAAAATTAGATAAAAAGTTACCAAATTTTTTATATACTAATGATTTAGAAAAATTATTAAGTACACCTAGTTGTGATGATATCTATGGTATTCGTGATAATTTAATATTAGAATTATTATATTCTTCGGGTATAAGAGTTAGTGAATTAGTTAATATTAAATTGTCGGATATAAATTATAATGATTGTCAAATAAAAATTTTAGGTAAAGGTAATAAAGAAAGATATGTATTATTCGGTGAGATATGTTTAAATAAATTGAATAATTATTTATCGCTTAGTCGTGTATATCTCGATGTTAAACATTCTAATTATTTAATTTTAAATAGAAATGGTGGGCAAATTACAACTCGATCAATTGAAAAAATATTACAAAAGTATCAAAAATTATCTAGTATTAAAGTTAATGTTACACCACATACATTACGACATACTTTTGCAACACATTTACTAGATGGTGGAGCCGATTTAAAAACTGTTCAAGAATTAATGGGACATGAGAGTTTATCGAGTACACAAGTATATACTCATATTACTAGTGAGAGATTGCGCTCAGTTTATTTAAAATCTCATCCTAGAGCTCAAAACAATAAAAAATAATTTATTGTTTTTTTTAATAATTTTTGCTATACTATAAGGAGAATAAAATAGGAGGTTTTAAGATGACAAAATATGTTTATTCTTTTGATGAAGGCAATAAAGATATGCGTGAATTGTTGGGAGGAAAAGGGGCTAATTTAGCAGAGATGTCTAATATTGGTTTACCTGTACCTAATGGTTTTACCATAACAACAGAAGCGTGTAATCAATATTATGCAAGTAACGAAGTTTTAAGTGATGAAATTAAAAATGAAGTTTTTGAACAAATTAGTAAATTAGAAAATAAAACAGGTAAAAAATTTGGTGATTTAAATAATCCTTTGTTAGTATCAGTTAGAAGTGGTTCACGTGCTAGTATGCCAGGCATGATGGATACTGTTTTAAATTTAGGTATAAATGATAAAGTGGCAGAAAGTTTTGCAGTTAGAACTGGCAATAAACGTTTTGTTTATGATTCATATCGTAGGTTTATTCAAATGTTTGCGGATGTTGTTAAAGGATATTCTAAATCATCATTTGAGCAATTATTAGATGATATGAAAAAGTCTAAAGGTGTTCAATATGATACCGAATTAACAGCTGATGATATGTATAATATTACTAAGAAATTTAAAAAAATTTATAAAAAATTATCTGGTAGTGATTTTCCACAAGATCCATATGTGCAATTGATAGAAGCAGTAACGGCTGTTTTTCGTTCTTGGAATAATGAAAGAGC
>CANROQ010000086.1 GCA_947632295.1 uncultured Bacilli bacterium | reverse complement strand
AAATCAATGTTGACAACTTTGAATCTAACGCAAGAAGAATTAGCAGTTAAAGTTGGAAAAAGTCGTAGTCATATTACTAATATGCTAGGTTTATTACGATTACCAGAGAGTGTTCAAAATCAAGTCATCAATGGTGATTTATCGATGGGACATGCTCGTGTTTTAAGTAAAATTGAAGATAATGATAAAATTATTGAATTAGCCAACAAAATTATTCAAGAAAAATTGGCAGTTCGTGATATCGAACAAATATCAGAAAATAAAGACATCAAAAAGAAAATAAAAATGACACGTCATATTAGTGAAGATGCACAAAATTATAAATATGTTGAAAATTTATTGCGAGAAAAATATGACTCCAAAGTAAAAATAAAAGATCGTAAAATTCAAATTGAATTTACGAGTACAGCAGACTTAAATAGAATTCTTGAAATCATGAATATTAAGGGATAGTGATTTAATGAAAGATATTTTAGATAAAATTTTAATAAAAGAGATAGTTGCACCTATCTTAATTATTTTTTTTAGTATTATAATTTATAAAATAATCAAAAATATAGTGACTAAAACATTCAGTTTAAAATTAAATAAGACGAATGCGAAAAAACAAGAAACATTAATAGGTATAATTAATAATATCATAAAATATTTTATTATGATTATTGCGCTTATTATGATATTGAATGTATTTGGAATTGATACGAAAACATTAATAACATCATTAGGAGTGGTTGGACTAGTTGCTGGCTTAGCAGTTCAAGATTTATTAAAAGATATCATTTCTGGTGTTTCAATTATTTTTGAAAATCAATTCTATGTAGGAGACACTATTGAAGTTAATGGATTTAAAGGGGAAGTAATTCATTTAGGAATTAAAACAACAAAATTAAAATCATATACTGGTGAGATAAAAATAATTTCTAATCGTAATATCACTGAAGTTATCAATTATAGTTTAAGTAATTCCTTAGCCGTTGTAAATTTTCAAGTATCTTATGAAGATAACACGGAAAAAGTTGAAAAAGTTTTAAAAAATTTATGTACTCAATTAACTAAACAATTAGATAATATCAAAGGAGAAGTTCAATTGTTAGGAGTAACTAAATTAAACGATTCTGGAGTTGATTATCGTATTACTGTTGAAACACTTCCACTTAAGCATTTTGAAATTGAAAGAGAAATATTAAAACAAGTAAAATTAGAACTTGAAAAAAATAATATTACAATCCCTTATCCTCAGGTTGTGATTCACAATGAATAAAGATTATCGTTTAGGAAGTATTGTTGTTATGAAAAAGCAACATCCATGTGGAACAAATGAATGGGAAATTACTAGAGTTGGTGCCGATATTAAAATAAAATGTTTAAACTGCGGTCGCTCGATAATGTTACCACGAATTGAATTTAATAAAAAATTAAAAAAAATAATTACATATTAAAAAGGAAGGATTAAAAATATTATACTTTGTATATATTTGAGTGAGTATTATGAATAAGAAAAAGAAAAAAATATTTTTAGGTCCGGTAATTATGATAATAATCTTAATTGCCATCATTATGGTGTTGAGTGCTATATTTTCAATTGCTGAAATAGGTAGTCAAGAAACACATATTAATAATGGAACACTAGAAACATCACTTGTAACTGTTAATAATATTTTAAGTAGTTCAGGTATAAAATTTTTATTAAGTAACGCCATCAATAATTTTCAAAAATTATCACCAGTAATTCTTTTAATAATTATTTTATTAGGAATAGGTATTTGTGAAAAAAGTGGTTTATTTAAAATATTATTTAGTCGATTAAAAAGAGTTTCGACTAAAACTTTGATTTTTTCAACTATTTTAATTGGTATAATTTCGAGTATTTTGGGTGAAAATAGTTTTATTTTATTGATTCCAATTGTAGGTATTGCTTATAAATACGCTAATCGAAATGCGATGTTAGGTATTTTAATAATGTTTATCTCGATTACATTAGGATATGCCTTTGGTTTGATTTTTAACTATGATGATTATTTACTTGGAACCTTGACACAAGCATCAGCAAGTTTGGAAGTTGATAAAAATTATAAATATCAATTATTATCTAATTTATATTTATTATTAGGTGGAACGGTTATTTTTAGTATCATTAGTTCAATTGTTATTAATGCTTTTTTAGTTCCTAAATTTGAAGTTGTAAAACATTATGATAAAGAAGATACAAATGATTCTAAAAAAGCTTTTGCCTTTTCTACTATTGCTTTTATCTTAATGATTGGCATTATTGCTTATATGATAATACCAGGATTGCCAGGTTCAGGTTTGCTTTTAGATAGAACAGCACCTACTTATATTGCGCAAATTTTTTCTAGTAATTCACCATTTTCTAATTCACTAATTTTCATTATTAGTTTTATCATGATGATTTGTGGGTTAATATATGGAAGAATTTCTGGCAATATAAAAAATACTAATGAATTTAGTATTGGACTTGGACACAGTTTTGATAATTTAGGTTATGTATTTGTTTTGTTATTTTTCTTTTCACAAATGATAGCTTTATTGGAATGGTCTAACATTGGTACAGTTTTAGCTAATTTGATAATCGAACAAATAAGTGTATTACAATTATCTGGTATATTATTAATTATCATTTTTTTCCTTGCTGCTATATTTATTGGTATATTTATACCATCAACTATTACAAAATGGAGTTTGATGTCACCACTAATTGTTCCATTATTTATGAGAGCAAATATTACACCAGATTTTACACAATTTATCTTTAGAGTTGCTGATGGTGTTGCAAAATGTATAACACCTACTTATATTTATTTCTTTATTATGATGGCTTTTATGCAAAAATATAATTATGATAATGAACATAATATAACGATTTTTGGAACTTTAAAATTGATGGCACCAACTGTTTCAATTTTAAGTTTAACATTATTGCTACTATTAGTTCTTTGGTATATTATTGGTCTTCCAATGGGAGTAGCCATGTATCCAACTCTATAACACCATTATGGTGTTTTTCTTTTCTAAAAACGTTGACAAATCATTATCTAAGTATTAGAATATTTTTGCAATGAAAAGAGGTATTTTTTATGGATAATATTAAAATATTAGGTCATAGAGGAAATCAAGGTTTAGCAACTGAAAATTCTTATGAAGCAATTATGTCTTGTTCTAGTATTCCAGAAATTGATGGAACAGAATTTGACATTAGGCCAACAAAAGATGATAAAATAGTTATAATGCATAATGCAACAGTAAATGGTATTACTAATACTAAGGGTAGAATTCAGGATTTGAACTTAGAAGAATTAAAAAAAATAAGATTTACAACTCAATTTGTAGACCAATTATTACAAAAAGGGTATAATATTTTCAATAAAGATAAATATTTTTTTGAACAATATCGCAATCTTGGTAAAAAAAGTTCAAAAATTGCAACATTTGATGAAGTAATGCAAAATTATAGTCCAAACAAACATATGTTAATTGAACTAAAAGGTAAAATTGCTGAATATTCAAATAGAAAACAAACATATTTTGAAGATAATATAATTGAAATCTTAAAAAAATATGATTATCAAAATAGAGATTTAACATTAGAAGGTTATAATTTCGATGCTTTATTTAGAATTAAAAATAAGTTACCAGACTTAAGAGTAATTGCTTTAATAAATAAAAATGGAAATTTAACACCATTAGATATGGAGTTTGATGGAGTTAGTTTGGAATATGTTTTATTAAATGAGAAAGTAGTTCAAAAAGTTATAGATAAAAACATGATGTTATATTCTTGGGATGATAAAAAACCAATGTCTCATTATAATAAAATAAATAATATAATAAATAAATTTCAAAGTGAAATTGAAACTGGCGAATTACCATTATATGTAATTAATGATTTTCCAGAAAAAGCAAGACAATATATTAAAAAATAGGTGAAGTTTTAAAATGACAAAAGTTAGTGTAATAGTACCAATATATAATGCAGAAAAATATCTAAAAATATGTCTTGATAGTCTTGTTAATCAAACATTAAAAGATATAGAAATCATTGCGGTTAATGACGGTTCTAAAGATAAAAGTGCTAAAATTTTAGAACAATATCAAAATAAATATAAAAATATAAAAGTAATTGATACATTTAATAATGGAGTAAGTGCTGCTAGGAATCTTGGATTATCAGTAGCAACTGGACAGTTTATAAAATTTGTCGACGCCGATGATTATCTTCCGCTTAACATTTTAGAAAAAATGTATAAACTTGCTAAAGAAAATAATGTTAAATTAGTGAGAGGAAATTATCGTAGTATTATAGGACCAATTAAAAAAAATTATATATGTAATTTTAGTGGCATTAATGAAGATACAATTGTTGATGTTGTTAAAAATAAAGATTATATTGTGCAAGAAACGGCAAGCATTGGCAATAAATTAATTAGTTCTGACTTAGTAAAAAAATTGAATTTTCCAAATCATACTAAATGGGAAGATTTAGCAGTTATGCCAGTAATTATCGCACAAGCAGGAAAAATATATCATATGAATGAACCTGTGTATAATTATCGAATGGGATTGAATACTAAAACAAAAGATTTTATATTAAAAATACCAAATATTTTAGATATAATTAA
>CANROQ010000085.1 GCA_947632295.1 uncultured Bacilli bacterium | reverse complement strand
TATTTTTTTAGTGGTGTTACCCCAGCATTAATCCATAAAATTGTTGGATCATCAACTGGAATTAACGAAGCACTTTCAATGACAGTATGACCTTTTGACTCCCAAAATTCACACCACATTTTTCTTATTTCATTACCTGTTAATTTCTTCATGAATCCATCTCCTCTAACATCTTATTTACTTCATATTTTAATTTTTCTAAATCTTCATCATTGATTATTTTATAATCATAATTATCGTAATTGTTTAAACCTAATTCCGTCAAGGAACTTTTTTCAGATACTGTCAATCCATTGTCAAAATTTGGTCTAGTAATGTTAACTATCTTTACATTATTAACCTTTTGACGTGGAATCTCTAATTCTTCAACTAATCTCGCATCACTAATAACTAGAACATCGAAAAAGTAGGATAAAACTTTTATGTCTTCTAACATTCTATTTACAAATAGATAATTATCAATTTGTTTACGTATTAAATTAGAACCTAAATCGATTAATAACTGACGCGGTTTAGTCTCATCACTACCATCCCAATTAGTAATTTTTTTCGCATATTCTTTCAAATAACTAGAATACTGTAAAATTGCCACTTTTTTGCCATTTTTCTCATAATAATCTTTAATATAAATAGCAGTAGTATCTTTACCAGCACGGGCCTTACCAGCCAAAATATAAACTTTTGGATTTTTATTTATAAATTCCATACTATCACCTAATTAAACGACAAAATGTCGTATTTATCATCTAAAAATAAAATAATCGATTTTAAAACAGCAATTGTTGGTGTTGCTAGTAACATACCAATCATACCCCAAAAATGTCCAAATACTAACAATCCTAAAATAATTGTAACTGGGTGTAACTTCATAGTTTTACTCATAACAATTGGATTTAAAATATTGCTTTCTAAAAATTGAGTAATGACAACAGCAATCAAAGATATAATTCCAACCCATGGTCCCTGTGAAAAACCAACTAATACGGCTGGTGCTCCACCAAGATATGGTCCAATATATGGAATAATGTTAGTAATACCACAAAATAATCCAAATAATACTGGAGCCTTAAGGCCGGCAATTGCAAAACCAATCGTTGAAAGTAAGAAAACAAATGAAGCACAAATCAAAGTTCCCTCAACATATTTTCTTAAAGAAGTATTTACTTCGTTAGTTAAACCTCTAAAATCATCACGATTTTTTTTAGGTACAAAACTAATTAAAGCATCATTGAAATTATCAAAACTCATAAGAAGATAAAAACCAATAATAAAACCAATAATTAATGAACCTAAACCAGAAAATACTGACGATACAACTTTGACAGTTAAATGAGGAAGTGAACTTGTCAATTCACTACCAATTTCTTCTAATCGACTAAATAATTCCGTCTTTATATTACCGATATCGATACCATCGATTCCATCAAAACGATTTAAAATATCATTTATCCAAGTTTGAACTTGATTAGATATAGTAGGTATACTTTTAACAATTTCATTAATTTGTTCAGATAAAAGTGGAATTAAAGCACTAAGTACCAAAACGATTAAACCAATTAACACAATATAAACAATCGATGTGGCTAATGTACGATGAATTTTATGATTTTTTAAAAATTTGACAATTGGTTCTAATAACCAAGCCACTACTATTCCTATAAATAGTGGGGATACAATTTTTAAAAGATTAAGTAAGAAAACGCCTACTTTCCATTCTTTAAAAATTAAGGTGGCCGCATATATACCAGCAATCACAATAAAAACATAAGCAATACTTAATATTTTTCGTGTCATACTGATAACATCATTTAATTTTTTTATGTCGACTTCTTTCGTAGAATCTTTTTTATTAAACATAGATAACACCCCTATCATTGTATCATATTTTTATAATTATGTTATTAAAAACAACTAAATATCTAGAAAAATAGAAAAAAAGTGTGTCAATTTTTTGACAAACTTTTTAAACACTCATTAACTCATTTTCTTTAACTTTTAATTTTTCATCGATTATTTTGTTAAATTTATTAATCAATTCTTGAATTTCATCCATACCATTCTTTTTATCATCTTCAGTAGTTTCTAATTTTTTAATATCATTATTAGCGTCTTGTCTAATATTTCTCAAAGCAATACGTGCCTCTTCAGCAACATTTTTTGCTTGCTTTACATATTCACGTCTTGTATCTTCTGTTAAGGCTGGGATATTTAAAATTATGACCTCGCCATTATTATTTGGCGTAAGTCCAATGTTAGCCTCAAAAATAGCTTTTTCGATTGCTCCTAAACATGATTTATCAAAAGGTTTAATCATAAGTTGGCGTGCTTCAGGAATCGAAATATTCGCTAATTGTTTAAGTGGTGTATCTACTCCGTAATATGATACACAAATTCCATCTAAAATAGTTGGATTAGCACGACCAGCACGAATATTATTTAAACGTTTTTCCATATTTTCAATTGAAGATGACATTTTTAATTCTGCTTCTGTTAATATATTTTCCATAAGTCCATCCTTTCATTAATATTATACTTTTTACAAATTAAGAAGTCAATATAATCATTTTTCCTCTAAAATTTCTTGTAATTTACAAATTCCCGCATAATTATCTGAATTACTTTTTTCATAATTTAAAAAATCTTTAGTATTATCAAATTTATTATTTTGAACTCTATTTTGTGAAATTTTATTAATACAAGGATTAATATATTCATTATATATTTCAGTTAATTTTTCTTTAGTTATTTTTCCACAATACATTAATTTTAATTTTAATAAATTAGGTAAAATATTTTTTAAAAGATATTCTTTTTCTTTAATTAGATCATTATCAATACTATCGATTAAAAATAATGAATAATAATCATTTAGAAGACTATATAAATCACAATCACGATAATTTAATAATTTTTCATAATTTTTTAAATCTGATTTATGATTACTTAATAGTGATTGTTTTTCTTTTAATAAATCTGCTATCGTCTTATAACTACCATTAGTATCATACTCTAGAGAAAGTAAAGGATATTGTTTCAAAAGTTCTTTTATTTCTTCTTTAGAATATAACTTCATAAAAATTTCATTATTAGTAAACTCTTTATCTTTTATCTCAAAATTATTTTTATTTTTAATTAATTTAGTGAAGTAATAATTAAAATCTACTCTATCTTTTAATTCTAAGTATTGATTAAATTCTAACATCGAAAAATAATCAACCATATTATAATAATTAATAATAGAATTATTATCAGACTGTTTTTTAGATATTAATTCATCTTTAATTTTAAGTAGTTTTAAATAGTAATCACTACTATCTAATATACTGTACTTTATTTTATTAGCGCGACAATAAACGTTTTGAATTACTGGTAAATTATTATAAAAATTACAATCAATTTCATTATAATCTAATAATATTGTGTTAGAAGTATCATCTTTTTTATCAAAAACAATTTCAAGTTCAATATTTAAATTACCTTTATTTATACTGTTAATTAATGATTTTATTAAATGAATAAAAATGTTTTTGTCAAAAAATTCTTTTACATATTTAGTCGATAAAATTGTAAAAATTTTTTTCAATTCACTATTTTTAATTATATAGTTATTATATGTTTGAAAGGCTAAAAAATTATAAAATTCAGTATACAATATATTTATTTTATCTAATATATTTTCAAAAAAAGTATTAGCAGTTTCAATATATTTTTCATAATCAAATATTTCTTGTATTTTCAAAAAATAATCATTACAAATACTATTTATATCACTATTATCTTTTAAAATATTATAAACTTGACAATATAAGTTACCTCGCAATAAAACTAAATTGTTATTTTGGAGATAAATTCGCTCTTTATCAATGCATTTTAGATATTGATCTAAAACATTAGATATTTCAGATTCAATATCATAAGTAATCGTTTTTTCGATGATATTACCTAGACTAGAGGTCGCAAAAACTTTACTATTAAAAATAGAATTTTGCGTACAAAAGATTTCATTATAAATATTTTCAAAATTATTTAATAAAAATTCATAATTAATTAATTTTTTTAATTTCCATTTTTGTGTTAATTCAATAACCTCAAAACAATATAACATATAAGTAATAATGTCTTGAAGATTTAATTCGTCAAAATTAGCAATATCAGTATAAAATTTATCAATTTCGGCAATTTCAATTTCTGTATTTTCTTTTAAATCTTTAATTAATAGACTAAAATTATCAAAATATTGTTCTTTATTTTGAGGCATGAAGCTCACTTCCTATCATAAAACAGTAACTATTTAAATTATACCGCAAAAACTAAAAAAGGAAAATATATAGAAACTAAAAAGTGTAATTTTTTATTACACCTAAACTAAATAAAATTTTAATAATTTTATTTTAAAGCATTTATTTCTTTTATCGATAAATTTGTATATTTAGAAATTAGATCAATGTCGACATTTCCTTCTAACATATTTTTTGCAATTACTCTTTTTTCATTATTTTTGCCTTCACTTATTCCTTGACTAAGTCCTAAAGCCTTACCTTCACTTATTCCTAAAGCCTTTCCTTGATTAAAGCCAGCATCTACTCCAGCTTTATAACTTGTTTCATAATGTGGTTTTTCATCCATCATCATTTTATATATATCTTCCATTTTTTG